>NZ_KV794965.1:0-26281 GCF_001808875.1 Neisseria sp. HMSC064E01 | reverse complement strand
CAAGACGGTCTGCCGACCCGACGCACCAATGCTTTGGGGCATACCTTCGGTTACCACTACGACAAAGCCCGCCGCCTAGTTGGCCTGACCAATGAAAACGGTGCGCGCTACCGCTTTGCCTACGACGTCCTCGACCGCCTGATTGCCGAAAGCGGCTTCGACCATAAGCTCACCGGCTACCGCTACAACGCCGGCAACGAGCTGGTCGAGCAGCGCGAATTCGGCGATGACGCCTCCCTCGCCGCCAAACTGATGGCGCAGCTGGGCGGACAGCCCGTCCCCAAAAAAGACGCTGCCCCGCTTTCAGACGACCTCGACAGCCAAACCCCGCTGCGGGTTACCGAGTTCAAACGCGATATATTGGGACGCTTAATCCACACCCTCGCCCGCGATAACGAAAGAGTTCAGGAAACCGCTTACCAATACGACCCGAACGGCAACCTCGTCCGCGCCGCCAACCGCCACAGCATCACCTGTTTCGACTACAACGGAAACGGTCAGCTTATCGCCCAGCACCAATGGAAAGTGCCGTCCAAAGAAGAAAACGCCCGAAACGGTTTGCCCGAAACCGACTGGCGCGATGCGCAGTACGACATGCTGTACCTGCCCGTTACCGAAACCGTCCGCTACCACTACGACTTCAACAGCAACCGTCCTGCCCGACAACAGACCAACGGTAAGGCGGAACGGATAATCTACACCTTGATGGAGTGTAACATAGCAAGTTTCCGTTTAGGGATTCGGAACACCGGCAAAAGAAATTGTACCGCTTTGTGAATTTTTATAATATGGTAAAGCCTCATAAAAGCTTGAAGGATGATACGCCTTTTGAGGTCTTAAAAACTTATTTTTCTCAACCTGTTGAGTAAACAACGTAGTTTTTTATTACAAGTAACATAATATGTTGAAATTATTTATCTCATCGTTTTTAAACCTATTATTTATTTTATGCTTAACCAAAGAACTGAAAGGACTTATTAACCTTATTCTAAATATTTATAATGGGAATATAAGCAATTATATCTTAGAAATAGTAGAGATTTTATTATATTACTTATTAAGTTTAAGTATTTTTTTGTTATCAAAATACTTAGCATCATTGATAACAAAAAGCCAAACCATTAAATTATTATTATTTATTATAATTTGCTTGTTTTTAGATATAATAGCTTGCTTATTTATATTTAGATTCTTCTTTATAACCTGTTATAGTGGATTAAATTTAAATCAGGACAAGGCGACGAAGCCGAAGACAGTACAGATGGTACGGCAAGGCGAGGCAACGCCGTACTGGTTTAAAATTAAGCCACTATAGTAGCTGTAGATTAGCTCGAGACCCAACAAACACCTAGGTCGTCTGAAAATCTTGGACTGCACTTTGTGAGCTCCCCGCCGCCAATTCACAGCCCCAAAGCCCCAGATGAGTTGATGGTGGGCGACTTAATGAAACAGATCGACGAATATATGGACTACTACAACCAGGAGCGTTGCAGTTTGAAATTGAAAAAGCTGAATCCTGTCACATACTGAACCCAGCTTACACAGGGCACCTGAATAGGCTTTTATGTGTGTCCAAGATTTGGGGCGCAGTTCAAGTTTCATGCAACCTTTTGAACTATGGCAATCTAAAGCGATGTTATCGGAAGATAAATGAAACTGACCGAAAAAGCTTTGCCTACCCTTATCCTCCCGCAAATTTCAGTACGGCAGGCATATTTCCGAAAACCTTAATCCAAAATCCGTTGTTCCAGCAAACGCCCTGCCCAATCACACGCAAACTGCCAAGCCGAACGCCCAGAGCGGTTGCCGCGCATTTGTGCCCATTGTAATGCCGCCTTGCGTGCCGTTTCATCAAAATCCACGCCGAAGTCGCCCAGCCAATTTTCAACTGCTTGAAGATAGTCATTTTGATCGAACGGATAAAAACTCAACCACAAGCCGAAACGGTCGGACAGGGAAATTTTTTCCTCAACAGCTTCTTTTTGATGAATTTCGCCGCGTATGCCCGTTGTCCCGATATTTTCATCCATATATTCAGGCATCAGGTGGCGCCGGTTGGAGGTCGCGTACACCAACACGTTGCTGCATCTTTGCGACAAACCGCCGTCCAATGCGGTTTTTAGGGCTTTGTAGGTTTCATCACCGGTTTCAAACGACAGGTCATCGCAGAATACGATGAATTTTTCGGGACGGTCTTTCAGCAAAAAAAGCAGCGCGGGCAGGCTGACCAAATCGCTCTTATCAACTTCAATCAGACGCAGCCCTTGCTCGGCATATTCGTGCAACAGGGCTTTGACCAGCGAGGATTTGCCCGTTCCGCGCGAACCGCTCATCAAAACATTATTCGCGGAGCGGCCTGCCAAAAACTGCTCGGTATTGCGTTTCAGTTTTTCGGTTTGCGTCCCGACGGCAGCCAGACGGTCAAGCGGGAATGTATGCGGGTTTGGCAGGCTCTCCAAAATCCCTTTTTTACCGACGCTGTGCCAACGGTAAGCCAAAGCGTTCCAGTCGGTTTTACCGGGTTTTTCAGGCAGTACCAAATCAAGACGGTCCAAAACGGAATAGGCTTTTTGCAAAAAGGCGGCAAGTTTCATATGTGCTCCTATCGTCCTGATGTAGCAGGATTTTGCTGCGCCATCACGCGCATTACGGTATCGACAACGGCTTGGGTTTGCGGATCGATTTCGATATTGATGATGTCACCCTCTTTCCGGCTGCCAAACAAAGTGCGCGTCAAAGTTTCCGGAATCAGGTGGACATTGAATTCCGTTTCGGCAACATCGCCTATGGTCAGGCTGCAACCGTCCAAGCCGACAAAGCCTTTGCTCAAAATATAGGGTTTGAGTTCAGTCGGCAGTGCAAACCATACCGTACGGTTAAACTCGCTTCGCTCTATCCGCGTAATCTGCGTAGTCGTCATGATATGCCCGCTCATGACGTGTCCGCCGATTTCATCGCCGAAACGGGCGGCACGTTCGAGATTGACGGCATCTCCCGTTTTCAGACGACCCAAATTGGTCTTTTCCAAGGTTTCTTTCATCAAATCAAAGCTGACCGCATTGCCGTTGATTTGGGTAATGGTCAGGCAGCAGCCGTTGTTGGCGACGGATGCGCCGATTTGCAGATGCTCGGTCATCCCATCGGGCAGTTTGACGACATGGGTACGGAAATCGGCGGACGGTTCGCGGATAGCGATAATTTCGCCGACACCTTGGACGATACCTGTAAACATGGGAGATTCTCCAATCGGTTTATTTGATGCGTTTGAAAACCAAATCCCAAACGCCGTGCCCCAAACGTTTGCCGCGGGCTTCAAATTTCGTTTCGGGACGGTAGTCGGGCGTAGGCGCGTAATCAGCGGCGGTATTTTGCAAATTGTCAAAACCGCTCAACACTTCCAGCATCTGCTGCGCGTATTCTTCCCAGTCGGTCGCCAGATGGATATAACCACCGACTTTCAGCTTGGGCAGCAGTTTCTGCACAAACGGCGTTTGCACCAAGCGGCGTTTGTTATGGCGTTTTTTGTGCCAAGGGTCGGGAAAGAAAATGTGGATGCCGTCGAGTACGTCGTCTGAAAGCATATTTTCCACCACTTCGACCGCATCGTGCCGCATCACGCGGATATTGCCGATGCGTTCTTCTTCAATCAATTTCAAAATGTTGCCGACGCCGGGACCGTGCACATCAATCGCCAAAAAGTCGGTATCAGGCAGGCGCTTGGCAATTTCAACAGTCGCCACACCCATGCCGAAACCGATTTCCAACACCTTGGGACGGTCGCTGCCGAAACGCTGATTCAAATCCAACACGGAATCTTGGTAATCGATGCCGAATTGCGGCCACATCGTATCAATGGCACGCTGCTGCGCTGCAGTCATATGTCCTTGACGCAACACAAAGCTGCGGATGGAGCGTTTGTGTTCTTCGGGAACGGTGGAATCCGGAGTTATTTCGTTCATAAATTATTTCTTGTATCTGATAAAACTGGGGAAAGGTCGTCTAAAAATCTGCGATATGGTTTCAGACGACCTCTGAATGTATGGGGTAAACCGTTAAACGGTTTGTTTTATAATTGATGAATAAACATGAGACAAGTTGCCGACAGTATAAATCCTATCGAATTCATTTGCTTGCTGTTTTAATTCATTACTAAATGGTTCACTTGGAGCTTAGACACGCATTCTTGCTCATCCATTATATCGTTAGCGAAATCACTATCACTGACAATATGCTGTTTGACGAAAAGGTCGTCTGAAAGATTCAGACGACCTTTGACTGATAAATGCAGTGTCAGCAGTTTAATTCAACTGACTGAATACACTTATTTTTTCTTTTGAGCAGGCAGGTCGGTACAAGTACCCAGCGCCACTTCGGCGGCCATACCGATGGATTCGCCTAAGGTCGGATGCGGATGGATGGTTTTGCCGATGTCTTCAGCGTCGCAGCCCATTTCGATGGCCAGACAGATTTCGCCAATCATATCGCCGCCGTTCGGACCGACGATACCGCCGCCGATGATACGGCCGGTTTCAGCATCAAAAATCAGCTTGGTGAAGCCGTTATCGCAACCGTTGGCAATCGCGCGGCCGGAAGCAGCCCACGGGAAGTTGGCTTTGGTGATTTTGCGGCCGGATGCTTTGGCAGACAATTCGGTTTCGCCAACCCATGCCACTTCGGGAGCGGTGTAAGCCACGCCCGGAATCACGCGTGCGTCGAAGTAAGCTTTGTGTCCGGCGCAGTTTTCAGCAGCAACGTGGCCTTCATGAACGGCTTTGTGCGCCAGCATAGGCTGACCGACGATGTCGCCGATGGCGTAGATGTGGGGCACATTGGTGCGCATTTGTTTGTCGACTTCGATGAAGCCTCGGTCGGTTACGGCAACGCCTGCTTTTTCGGCGCTGATGAGTTTACCGTTAGGCGCACGGCCGGCGGCAACCAATACTGCATCGTAGCGTTGCGGCTCTTTCGGCGCGTTTGCACCTTCGAAGGTAACGTAAACGCCGTCTTCTTTCGGCTCGACTGCGACGGTTTTGGTATTGATCATGATGTTGTCAAAACGGTATTCGTTTTGTTTTTGCCATACTTTCACCAAATCGCGGTCGGCACCTTGCATCAAACCGTCCATCATTTCAACGACCTCAAGGCGTGAACCCAGCGTGCTGTAAACCGTACCCATTTCGAGGCCGATAATACCGCCGCCGATAATCAGCAGCTTGCCCGGTACTTCTTTCAGAGCCAATGCACCGCTGGAATCGATGATGCGCGGATCTTCAGGGATAAACGGCAGCTTGGTTACGCGGCTGCCCGCTGCGATGATACAGTTTTTGAACGCAACGATTTTTTTCTCACCGGTAGGCGTAGCCTGCTCGTACACGTCGCCGGTAGTCAGCGACACTTCCAAGTGGTGCGGATCTAAGAATTGACCGTCGCCTTGGATAACGTCCACTTTGCGACCTTTAGCCATGCCTGCCAAACCGGTAGTCAGGCGGGAAACCACGCCGTCTTTATAGCCGCGCAGCATGTCGATGTCGAGTTCAGGCTCGGGGTATTTGATGCCGTTGGCAGCCAAGTGGCGCACTTCGTCAATAACGGCAGCGTTGTGCAACAAGGCTTTGGAAGGGATACAGCCGACGTTCAAGCAAACGCCGCCCAAGGTTTTGTAACGCTCGACGATGGCAACTTTCAGGCCTTCGTCAGCAGCGGCGAATGCAGCGGAGTAACCGCCGGGACCGCCACCCAATACGACCACGTCGTACTCAGCATCGGCAGAACCGCCGAATTGCGCGGCTTGCGGAGCGGGAGCGGCAGCTTTAGGGGCTTCTTGCGCAGGGGCAGCAGCAGGTGCTTCGGCTTTAGGAGCGGCAGCCGCGCCTTCGGCTTCAACGACTACAATCAAGCCGCCTTCGGAGATTTTGTCGCCGACTTTGACTTTGACTTCTTTGACCACGCCAGCAACTTCGGCAGGTACGTCCATCGTCGCTTTGTCGGTTTCCAAGGTAATCAGGGTATCATCAACGGCGATGGTGTCGCCTACGTTCACTTCAACCGCGATAATATCTACATTTTCGTGTCCGCCAATGTCGGGCACTTTCAATTCAACTAAGCTCATGTCTAATCTTTCTGAATGATATTCGGACTTCTGTTTTCAGACGACCTGTCGAATTATTTGCCGAAGGTCGTCTGGAATACGCTCGGATTACAGGGTAATGCGGCGGAAGTCTTTCAACAGGTTCGCCAGGAATACGGTGAAGCGCATACCGGCGGCACCGTCGATAACGCGGTGGTCGAAGGACAGGCTCAACGGGCACATCAGGCGAGGAGCGAACTCTTTGCCGTCCCAAACCGGTTTGATTTGGGATTTGCATACGCCCAAAATAGCAACTTCAGGTGCATTCACAATCGGAGTGAAGCCTGTACCGCCGATACCGCCCAAGCTGGAAATGGTAAAGCAGGCGCCTTGCATTTCTTGCGGTTTGAGCTTGCCTTCGCGGGCTTTTTTAGACAATTCGGTCAGCTCTTGGCTGATTTCTTTCAGACCTTTTTGATCCACGTCTTTGATGACGGGAACAACCAAGCCGTTCGGCGTATCGGCTGCGAAACCGATGTTGAAGTAGTTTTTCAGAACCAGATTGTCGCCATCCAAAGAAGCGTTGAATTCTGGGAAGGCTTTCAGCGCAGAAACGGAGGCTTTGATGATGAACGCCAACGGAGACAGTTTCACGCCTTCGCGTTCCCATTCTTTGTTCAGCTGTTTGCGGAATTCTTCCAATTCAGTCATGTCCGCTTCTTCGTGAACGGTAACGTGCGGGATAACTACCCAGTTACGGGACAGGTTTTGACCGGAAATTTTCTTAATGCGGGACAATTCTTTAACTTCGACATTACCGAATTTGGAGAAGTCCACTTTAGGCCACGGCAACAAGTCCAGACCGCCGCCCAAAGATGCGCCGGCAGCAGCAGGTTTCGCCGCACCGCCCTGCATTACAGATTTCACAAAGGCTTTAATGTCGTCACCCATGATACGGCCTTTCAAGCCGGTACCTTTGACTTGACCCAAATCTACACCCAATTCGCGCGCCAGTTTGCGTGCGGAAGGACCGGCGTGTGCTTTGGCAAAAGCGGCTTCGTCGACTTTGGCAGCGGCGGGTGCTGGAGCGGCAACAGGAGCCGGAGCTGCAGCAGGCGCGGCAGCCGGAGCTGGTGCTGCTGCCGATGTGGCGGCTTGAGCAGGTGCAGGAGCGGCGGCAGAACCGGCGGTCTCCACTTCGATAATGGCAGTACCTTCGGATACTTTGTCGCCGACTTTCAGGAATACGGCTTTAACGACACCGGCAGCGGTACAAGGTACGTCCATAGTCGCTTTGTCGGTTTCCAAAGTAATCAGCGTGTCGTCTTCGGCAACGGTGTCGCCCACTTTGATTTCAACGGCGATTACATCTACATCAGTATGACCGCCAATATCAGGAACGGCTACTTGAACAGTTGCACCACCTGCAGGAGCGGCAGCGGGTGCAGCGACAGGTGCAGGTTGTGCCTCAGCGGCAGAAGCCGGAGCGGCTTCAGCAGCGGCAGCACCGGTTTCCACGGTCAAAATTACGCCGCCTTCGGAGATTTTGTCACCGACTTTGACTTTCACTTCTTTCACAACGCCTGCTGCATCGGCAGGTACGTCCATAGTGGCTTTGTCGGTTTCCAGAGTAATCAGGGTGTCGTCAACGGCGATGGTGTCGCCCGCTTTGACTTCTACTGCGATAATATCGACGTTTTCATGACCGCCGATATCGGGTACTTTGATTTCTACGATACTCATTTGAGTTCCTTTGATGATTTCGGTTTGAGGTCGTCTGAAAAACAGTTTCAGACGACATCACTTATGTTTTCCGGCACGGATAACCATTTCCAGAGCAGCCTTTCTGCACTTCGAGCTTTTTGCACGACTTGCGCCGGCTGCTTGTTAACTGGAGGTTTATCCGTTATACAAACCGTCAACGTATTCTTGATTCAGACGACCCCGCAAGCAAATTGACTTTGAGGTCGTCTGAAAACAGGATTAGCGTTTCCAGCTTGGAGCCACGTCGGCATTGATGCCGTATTTTTCGATGGCTTGCTGAACGGTTTCTTTGCTGACTTTGCCTTGTTCTGCCAATGCGCTCAATGCTGCCACGGCAACGTTGTAGCGGTCCACTTCAAAGAAGCGGCGCAGGTTGGCACGGCTGTCGGAGCGGCCGAAACCATCGGTACCCAAGACATGGTAGTCGTTCGGGATGTACGCGCGGATACGGTCGGCATAGCTGCGGATATAGTCGGTAGCGGCGATAACCGGACCGTCATGACCTTGCAGTTGTGAGGTAACGAAAGGCACTTTTTCAGCTTCTAGCGGATGCAGGCGGTTGAAACGTTCTGCTTCGATGGCATCGCGGTGCAACAGGTTGAAGGACGGGCAAGACCAAATGTCTGCTTCTACGCCGAAGTCGGCTTTCAGCAATTCGGCACCGGCAATCACTTCTTGCAGGATGGTACCGGAACCCATCAATTGAACTTTTTTGTCGCCTTTACCGCCGGCTTTCAGCAAGTACATACCTTTCAGGATGTCTTGTTCCGCACCTTCAGGCATGTCCGGATGAGCGTAGTTCTCGTTCATCAGAGTGATGTAGTAGAACACGTCTTCGTTGTCGGCATACATACGGCGCAGACCGTCTTGTACGATAACGGCTACTTCATATTGGAAGGTCGGATCGTAAGAAACACAGTTCGGGATCAAATCGGCTTGAATGTGGCTGTGGCCGTCTTCGTGTTGCAGGCCTTCACCGTTCAAGGTTGTACGACCGGCAGTACCCCCCAACAGGAAACCGCGTGCGTGCATATCGCCGGCAGCCCATGCCAAGTCGCCGATACGTTGGAAACCGAACATAGAGTAGTAAATGTAGAAAGGAATCATCGCGAAGTCGCTGTTGGCGTAGCTGGTTGCAGCTGCGATCCAGTCAGCCATCGCGCCTGGCTCGTTAATACCTTCTTGCAAGATTTGACCGTCAACGGATTCTTTGTAGAACATCAGTTGGTCTTTGTCTTGCGGGGTGTATTGCTGACCTTTCGGGTTCCAAATACCGTATTGGCGGAACATGCCTTCCATACCGAAGGTACGGCTTTCGTCAGGAACGATAGGTACGACGCGTTTGCCGATTTTTTTGTCTTTCAACAGAGTAGACAGAATGCGGACAAATGCCATAGTGGTAGAGAATTCACGATCACCGCTGGATTTCAGTTGAGCATCGAATGCGGACAACTCAGGCACTTCCAATACCTCTTTTGTCGGATGACGTTGAGGCAGGTAACCGCCCAAGGCTTCGCGGCGGGCGTGCAGGTATTTGTACTCTTCGCTGTCAGGAGCGAAGGTCAGGTAAGGCAGATCGCCGCTGTCAATTTGCTCGTCGGTAACAGGAATGTCAAAGCGGTCTCGGAATTGTTTCAGAGATGCTTTGTCCATTTTTTTGGCTTGGTGGGCAACGTTTTGACCTTCGCCGGATGCACCCATACCATAACCTTTAATGGTTTTCGCCAAAATTACGGTAGGTTTGCCGTCCGCATGGTTAGCTGCGAGATCATAAGCGTTGTACACTTTTTGCGGGTCGTGACCGCCGCGGTTCAATGCCCAGATTTGCTCATCGGTCATATCGGCAACCAATGCTTTCAATTCAGGGGTATTGAAGAAATGTTCGCGAACGTACGCGCCATCTTTGGATTTGTAAGTTTGGTAGTCGCCGTCCAAACATTCTTCCATACGTTTGCGCAGGATACCGTCTTTATCTTTTGCCAAGAGGCGATCCCAACGGCGACCCCAAATGACTTTGACAACATTCCAGCCTGCGCCGGCAAAGTTGCCTTCCAATTCTTGGATGATTTTGCCGTTACCGCGGACAGGACCGTCCAAACGTTGCAGGTTACAGTTGATGACGAAAATCAGGTTGTCCAAACCTTCACGTGCTGCCAATGCGATGGCGCCTTGTGATTCGGGTTCATCCATTTCGCCGTCGCCGCAGAATACCCATACTTTACGGCCTTTGGTTTTTGCCAAACCGCGGGATTCCAAGTATTTCAGGAAACGTGCTTGATAAATCGCCATAATCGGACCCAGACCCATAGATACGGTCGGGAACTGCCAGAAGTCAGGCAGCAAGTGTGGGTGCGGGTAAGAAGGCAGGCCTTGTCCGTCCACTTCTTGGCGGAAATTGTCCAATTGGTCTTCAGTCAGACGGCCCTCAACGAAAGCGCGGGCGTAGATACCTGGAGAAACGTGGCCTTGGAAGAATACCAAATCACCTTCTTCGCCTTCGCCCTTAGCTTTCCAGAAGTGGTTGAAACCTACTTCGTACATGGTTGCTGCAGATTGGAAAGATGCGATATGACCACCCAGCTCCAAATCTTTTTTACCCGCGCGCAATACGATGGCGGCGGCGTTCCAGCGCACGAATGCACGGATGCGGTGTTCGATGTTTTGATCGCCCGGAATACCTTTTTCATCTTCAACCGAAACGGTATTCAAATATGGAGTAGTCGTGCCGTGAGGCATACGAACGCCTTTGTCGCGGCTGTATTTAACCAGATGTTCCAACAGGTATTGCGCGCGTTCGCTGCCTTCGTATTCGAGAACTGAGCTTAACGCATCCAACCACTCTTGGGTTTCAATCGGGTCAACATCGTGTAATTGGGTGGACATAGTATCTATCCTTATGTTGAGTGTTATTCAATGACAGAGGGTTATACCCCTAATGTTTTCGTTTGCGAAAATTGATATACAAAAACGAAAATTCCTAAAATTAAATCAAACGTAAAACCACAATTACCCTAATATTATCAATCAATTAAAAACATAATTGAAAACAATGGGCGCAATGAGTCATTTATTTGAATTTATTCCGCTGCAAATCGTATCAGTAATTGGAATAACTGGCAAATTGCAATTTATAACATCGGTTTTATTCTGAACAATTGGTATATGGATTTGCTCGAATTTTGGTCAAATTCAACCAAAAAAGAAAATTTTTATATAATTTATTTTCCAAAACCAACAAATAACCACATTTTCCATCGCTAACTGAATAGAAATACTTCATCAAATTTGTTAACAGTTAAATAAAATCAATCAAATTCAGACGAGCCATTCTGTTAATGCCGCCTCCAAGCGTTTCAGTCCTTCCGCCATATCTTCATCGTTTAGCAAAAGACTAGGAGCGAAGCGCACGACGTCGGCTCCGGCAACCAATACCATCAAGCCATGTTTCAATGCAGCGGCGGTAATTTCTGAAGCGCGGCCTTTGTATTTGTCCGCCAACACACAGCCGATGAGCAGCCCCATACCACGGACCTCTTTAAATACGCCAGTTTTTTCGCCCAATTCCCGTAAGGTCGTCTGAAATTTTTGTCCTTGTTTTTCAACATGTGCCAAGGTTTCAGGTGCATTAATAATGTCGAACGCGCGGCTGCCGACGGCGCACGCCATCGGATTACCGCCGAAAGTAGAACCGTGCGTCCCCGGTCCGAAAGTCGGGGCGATTTTATCGGTGGTCAGAATCGCGCCGATGGGAAAGCCGCCGCCTAATGCTTTGGCAGAACTGAGAATATCGGGCGTAATGCCGTAATGTTCGTAGGCAAACAGTTTGCCCGTATGCCCCATGCCGGTTTGTACTTCGTCTAAAATCAGCAATGCGCCGTGTTCGTCGCACAAACGGCGCGCAGCTTGCAGATATTCCTGCGTGGCAGGCAGGATGCCGCTTTCGCCTTGAATCGGCTCGATAATCACCGCACAGGTGTTTTCACTGATGGCAGCTTCCAATGCAGCAACATCGTTAAACGGAACGTGGGTGATGCCTTGCGGCAGCGGCGCGTAGTCTTTGCTGTATTTGGGCTGGCCGCCAACCGATACCGTAAACAGCGTGCGGCCGTGGAAGCTATTTAGGCAGGAGATGATTTCGTTTTTTTGTCCGCCAAAATGATCGCGACCGTATTTGCGCGCCAGTTTCAGCGCGGCTTCGTTGGCTTCCGCGCCGGAATTGCAGAAGAACACTTTGTCGGCGAAGGTATGCTCTACCAGCTTTTGCGCCAATTCCTGTGCGGGTTTGGTGGTGTAGATATTGGAAATGTGCCACAATTTTTGCGACTGCTCCGCCAGCGCGGCAACCAAATCGGGATGGCAGTGTCCCAGCGCATTGACCGCGATACCGCCCGACAAGTCGATATATTCACGACCTTCAATATCCCAGACGCGGCTGCCGAGGGCGCGTTCTGGAATCATAGGGGCGAATGAAAAGTTGGGAGTCAGGTAATTTTGCATCCGGTTTCCTTTGCAGTTTAAGTCTGATGTATAGTGAATGAACGGCATTGAATCGAATACGACAACGCCTGCATTGATATTAAGTTAATCTGACGATTATGCGCCGATTAAGACATTGTGTCATCCGCAGCCGGATTCAAATATTTAGACAATGCAGCCACTATCAACAAAGGTCGTCTGAAAACACAGATTTAATCTGTGTTTTCAGACGACCTTTTTGCGTAACATTCACACCAAGTTTTGATTAACCAATCAAAGCAAGGACTGAGCATCGCTCTCCCTTTTTTTCAGATTGATTTCTGCCAAACACATTTCCGCCGCCGTCAAACCCGACTGTACCGCTGCTTCCAACGTAGCTGGATAGCGCGGGTGCAGGTAGTCGCCTGCGGGATAGATATTCCGCTGCTGCAGCCAAGCAAAATCGGGCGTTGTCAAATCAGGCGTGCAGGCTGTGGTCGCCCGTTTTTCGGTGATGACGCGGGCGGCTTCGGGCTCGTCCAAATAAGGGCAGATACGCTTTACGTCGGCATGGACTTTCTCCGCCCATTCTTGGCTTTTGAACGCTCCGACGTAATCGGAAACGCTGATGACGGCGGCGACTCCGTTTGTCGGCAAACCGAGTGCGCCGCGATACACCAGCCATTGCGCCGTACCATCGGCAAATCCGGTCAGCGGCGCGGGCAAATGAACGGGAACGGCATAGCGTAGATAGACGGTGGTGATGGAGTGGTAGCGGAGGTTTTGATAGGTCGTCTGAATATAGTCGGGAATATCTTCAGGAAAAAGATGGGCGGCATGATACGGCGCAGTCGCAACAATAACGGCATCAAAAGCCTCGTCATTCACAACGACGCGTCCGTCAGGAAGGTTTTTCAGACGACCTACTCGGGTTTCAAGACGGATGTCTGCGCCGCATTGTTTTAGTTTTGCCAACGCAGGCTCGGCGATAATTGCACCTAAATCGCGCTTGGGTAAAAGGTAATCGCTGCCAGATTTATCCGCCCATACGCCGTCGGACAAAACATTGCACAACACCCGCAAACTTGCGTGTTCCAAGGGCGTATTGAGCGCGCCCCACACCAGCGGCTGCCAAAACTCTGCAACCAGCCTGCGCGGAACATTGCGCTGCCGCAGCCATTGAGCAACAGCCAAATCAGCGCGCTTGCCGCGTGCGTAACGCTGCAACGCCCCCATATCGGATAACAACCTGATTTTCAGCGAAAACGAAATATTTTTAGCACGCAATATGCCGGTCAAAATATGCAGTGGCGAAGGAAGATTGGTACTTTGAAACTGCAAACCTTCATACATATGCCATTGCAGGGGCAAACGGCAGAACGCGGCTTCAGGGTCGGCACCGATGTGTTCCATCAGCGCCAATACGCCGCGATACGCACCGAGCAAAATATGCTGACCATTGTCCAAAAAGCTGAATCCGTCGGCACTCCCAGCCAAAGCACGCGCCCGTCCGCCCGCCTGCCGACCGGCTTCAAACACAGTAACATCGGCACGGCGCGCCAGTGACACTGCGGCAGACAAACCTGCCCAGCCTGCACCGACGACGGCAATTTTCGGGCGAAGATGCGGAGTATTCATGGCTTAAATCCGAATAACCAGGTTTTCAGGGCAATGCGCTTTTTGCGCGGTGAAGGAATGGCAATTTTATAAGTCAGGACGTTTTGCGCGCCGTCGCGGTCGATTTCGTTCAGCAACGCGTAATAAATCGCCGCCATCACCAACCCGACTTTTTGGGATTTTCTATCGGCAGCAGGCAAGAGCGACATCGCCTTGCGATAAGTTTCGCGGGCGCGTGAAACTTGAAAGCGCATCAGTTCGGCAAAATTATCCGTCGGCTTACACTGCATAATCACGCTTGCAGGCACGTCAAACCGCTGCATTTCCTCCATCGGCAGGTAAATACGACCGTTTCTCGCATCTTCGCCAACATCGCGGATAATGTTCGTCAGTTGCAGCGCAAGTCCCATCATATCGGCGTATTCCAGCGTTCGGTCGTCTGAAAATCCCAAAATCCGCGCAATCAGGCAGCCGACTACACCCGCAACGCGGTGGCAATACAGTTTCAACTCTTCAAAACTGCCGTAACGCGCCTGAACCAAATCCATCTGCATTCCGTCGATTAAGGCTTCCAATTCATATTTCGGCAGCTTGAATGTTTCCTTGACCTGCCTCAAAGCCTGATTGACCGGATGCTCCGGCATCATACCGCCGAATACCTTGTCTAAATCGCCGCGCCACCAGTTCAGCGTCGCCTGCGCCACATTCGGATCGGAACAGCCATCGACCACATCGTCCAATTCGCGGCAAAAAGCATACAAAACTGTTATCGCATCCCGCTTTTCCTGCGGTAGGAAACGGAAGCCCGACAAAAAACTGGAGCGGCTTTCTTCTGCCTTCTGACGGCAATAATCAAGTCCTTGCACGGTGTGTCCTAAAAATCTAAAAATATGGTTATGAAGGACGATTTTATCGGGATTTGGGGAATTGTGGCAATTTCAGACGACCTTTCATCCCTATATTGTTCAAATCCTCCATATTTGATTTACTTCATTTTTAAGACAAGTTAATATAGACAATCGACTCTCCTAATACCAATTATATTTTATAGTCATGAACATTACGTCTAAAACACTTATCCTAACCATCCTGCTTTCCATCTCAGGAATGCAGGTTTATGCAGCAAAATCGCATTACACCCCGCGTCACAATGTCTCTCAAAATAATGAAAACCAAGCCTTCCGATTGATGCAAGAAATGGCGAAACAGGGGGACACCCGCTCTCAGCTGGACTTAGGCACCATGTATGCAAAAGGTATTGGTACGACACAGGATTACGAGCAGGCAAAATACTGGTTTGAAAAAGCAGCACACAGCGACAACGCCGAAGCACAATTCAATCTTGGAATCGTTTATTACGAAGGTGAAGGAACGGCACAAGACTATCGCCAAGCCAAATTTTGGTGGGAAAAGGCAGCTCAACAGGGCAATGCAGCAGCAGCGTTTAATTTAGGTATTCTGCACTATGCCGGTATAGGCATTCCTCAAGACTATATACAGGCAAAAACCTGGTTTCACAAAGCAGCAGACCAAGGAGAAGACAGCGCGCAATTTTACTTGGGTTTGATGTATTACTCAGGCGAAGGTGTAGCTCAAGACTATAAGCTTGCCAAGTCATGGTTTGAAAAAGCTGCCAAGAAAGGCAATGCCAAAGCACAATATAATTTAGGTATCATGTTTGCCGAGGGACAAGGCGTTACCCAAAATTATCCCAAAGCGAAATATTGGTATAACAAAGCAGCAGAACAAGGTAACGCGAATGCTCAAAACAACTTAGGCGTTTTATACGAAAACGGACAAGGGGTAACCCAAAATGTTACCCAAGCAAAATCTTGGTTTGAAAAAGCCGCCGCCCAAGGCAATACGCTTGCACAACACGCCTTGGAATACATGACGCAGCAAAATCACAACTGAACCCGATATTTTGCCAATACACCATTACCGATAGATTAACCCTGTCCATTGAACAGCCATACTAGAGAAAGCTAAAAAATAAGGCATACGGTTACAACCATATGCCTTATTTTTCTTTTGATACAATCAATTGCAATATTTATTAATATCACCCTGATATTGCTTAATCAAATCATCACGATTAGCTGTACGCGCACTTTCCGCAAACTGACGGTTTACACGGGCAATCCGGCAATTGTCTTCCTTATTTTGGCGGTTTGCTTCTTCAACCTTCTTATTCTGCTCTTCCACCTGCTTATTCTGCGCCAAAATTTTCTCGTTCAGCTTGGCTTGCTGCTCTGACAGCGTCCCTTCTTGAGCATGTTCCGGCTTAGCAACCGCAGGGGTCACGTTACGGGTTCGAATATTCACAATATTCGAACGTTCCGGCTGCAGACGATTAGGCGTATCGGAGTAGCTGGTGCTGCCACTGCCGTTTTTCCATGTATAAACGTTATTTCCGGCTATTGCCCCGGCTGCATACAAAACACCAGCCAAAAATAAGGATAAAGATGATTTTTTCATTTTGTTTTCATCGTAAACGTGTTTTCAGACGACCCTATTCTACTTGATTTTCAAAAATATGTCATATTAATTCAAAAATATGCGTTGCAATGGTGTCGTAAAAAAATAATCTCAAATTGCAAACAATCCGCTGTCAACAAATCTTAGCGGGTGTTATAATGTCGTGCATCTTGCACAAACTGAAAGACTGAGCATCATGCGTATCGTAGAAAAAGCCTATACTTTCGACGATGTTTTGTTGGTTCCTGCACATTCAACCGTGCTGCCACGAGACGTTAAACTTCAAACCAAGCTCACCCGCGAAATCACGCTCAACCTCCCCTTACTTTCCGCCGCAATGGACACCGTTACCGAAGCACGCCTCGCCATTTCCATGGCGCAAGAAGGCGGTATCGGCATTATCCATAAAAACATGACGCCCGAAATGCAGGCGCGTGCCGTTTCCAAAGTGAAACGCCATGAGAGCGGCGTAGTGAAAGACCCTATTACGGTTGCGCCGACGACGCTTATCCGCGAAGTATTGGAAATGCGCGCGCAACGCAAACGCAAAATGTCCGGTCTGCCCGTCGTAGAAAACGGCAAAGTGGTCGGCATTGTTACCAACCGTGACCTGCGTTTTGAAAACCGCCTCGACCTGCCCGTTTCCGCCATCATGACCCCGCGCGAACGCTTGGTTACCGTCCCCGAAGGCACAAGCATCGACGAGGCACGCGAACTGATGCACGAACATAAAGTCGAGCGCGTTTTGGTCTTGAACGAAAAAGACGAGCTTAAAGGCTTGATTACCGTAAAAGATATTTTGAAAACCACTGAGTTTCCGAATGCCAACAAAGACTCCGAAGGCCGTTTGCGTGTAGGCGCGGCAGTCGGCACCGGCGGTGACACCGAAGAGCGCGTAAAAGCCTTGGTCGGAGCGGGAGTCGACGTCATCGTCGTCGATACTGCACACGGCCATAGCCAAGGCGTTATCGAGCGCGTGAAATGGGTGAAAGAAACCTATCCGCACATCCAAGTCATCGGCGGCAATATCGCAACCGCCAAAGCCGCTTTGGATTTGGTCGCAGCAGGAGCAGACGCCGTCAAAGTCGGTATCGGTCCGGGTTCGATTTGTACCACCCGTATCGTTGCAGGCGTAGGCGTGCCGCAACTGACCGCCATTCACAATGTTGCCGAAGCCCTCAAAGGCACAGGCGTTCCACTGATTGCCGACGGCGGCATCCGCTTCTCCGGCGACATCGCCAAAGCTCTGGCAGCGGGCGCATACAGCGTCATGCTCGGCGGTATGTTTGCCGGTACGGAAGAAGCACCGGGCGAAATCGAACTCTACCAAGGCCGCTCGTACAAATCCTACCGCGGCATGGGTTCCTTGGGTGCGATGAGCCAAGGTTCCGCCGACCGCTACTTCCAAGATAAAACCGACAGCACCGACAAATACGTCCCCGAAGGTATCGAAGGCCGCGTTCCCTACAAAGGTCCGATTGTGAACATTATTCACCAACTGACCGGCGGTCTGCGTTCCAGCATGGGCTATTTGGGCTGCGCCAACATCGCAGAAATGCACGAGAAAGCGGAATTTGTGGAAATCACCTCCGCAGGCATGAGCGAATCGCACGTTCACGACGTACAGATTACGAAAGAAGCACCGAACTATCACCGCTAAGATCAAGTGAAAAAAGGTCGTCTGAAAGTTTCAGACGACCTTAATTGCATCACATTCAAAAATTGTTATTCCACTTCAACCGGTTTGCCTTGCTTATCAATATAAAAGAATTCATCCTCACTATAATCTTCGTCTTTAAATATATTCTTCATATTAACAAGTGCCACACCATTTTGGAAATTATTGAAAGTACCAAATTTGAACGGTATGATTACTTTGCCGGTTTTATCTAAATAGCCGAATTTGCCGTTTAATTCTGCACCAATCAAACCTTCACTCAATGAACCTAGATACGTATATTTAAAAGGGATAACTACCTTTCCCTTTTTATCGATATAACCGTATTTATCATTTTGTGAAACCCTTGCCATACCATCCTCAAAATTATAAGCACTTTTATATCGCGCAGGAATTACCCACTGATTTCTTTTATCGATATAACCCCATTTATCAAGAATCTGAACAGCAGCTACACCCTCATTAAAATAAAAAGCCTTTTCATATTTTGGTGGAATAACCATCTCACCTTTTGTATTGATATAGCCATATTTATCTGTATCAGCAGTGACAACCGCAGCCAATCCTTCGCTAAATGAATCAGCTTTATCATATTGAAATGGGATGACAACTTTGCCCTTTGTATCAATAAAACCCCATTTGCCTTTTTGTTTGGCAGGAGCAATACCTTGTACAAAATCATCAGGCAAATCCTCAAATTTCAAAGGAATCACTTCTTTACCACTAGCGTTGATGTAGCCGCATAAAAGCTGATCTGATTTTCCTACTATTTTACATACTGCTGCCAATCCTTCAGAAAAATCACGGGCAACAGCATATTTGAAAGGAACAACAACTTTCCCTTGTCGATTGACAAAACCATATAAATCAGAAGTATTCTTGTTACTCGGCTTAGTAACCATAGACAAGCCTTCTTCATTAAGGCAAGAAACCGTGCCATAACCTTCTCTGCCGGATAATTTTGGTTCTTCGCAGGTATCAGCCAGTGCAATAGGCATATACACTGATGCGATAAATGCACCTAAGAATATTTTCTTCATACATTGACCTTGTTAAAAATGATGAGCGAATTTTATAAAAATTCATAAGGCATGTCCATATTCAAAACCGGCAAGATTACTGAAAATATTTTCAGACAACCTCTTATTCACGATACAAGCACTGGTTTTATCTATAAGCCTTTAATCATCATATTTTACCTTGCAACTATTTCTTAAAAATATAGAAA
Organism: Neisseria sp. HMSC064E01; assembly: GCF_001808875.1. Lineage (NCBI taxonomy): Bacteria > Pseudomonadati > Pseudomonadota > Betaproteobacteria > Neisseriales > Neisseriaceae > Neisseria > Neisseria sp. HMSC064E01. The sequence goes on along the minus strand of NZ_KV794965.1, from coordinate 6,994 downwards.
ATCAGCTATACTTCCTTAGCCATAAAAATATTTTCCAGTGTTTTCCTAAATGCAATCATATTAATGCTTTCGTCTATATCAATTTCAATGTGTTTTTTAATTTTCAGAGATTTCTGAATATCTTCCCCAAAATCAAAAGATAAAACGTGATCAATTAAATTATAAGCAACATCATTACTCTCAATTGAAAAAGTTTGTTCATTAAACTCAAAATAGATTTGATCATCTTCGTTTTGATTGAAGGTTAAAGTGAAGTAATGGAAATCTCCCAAATCAAAATAGATATAAGATAAACCTTCATCATCAGACTCATCAAACAAGATCTCTATTGGCTTCCACATAACTGATATCCATATAAATTTTATATAAACCCCTATTTTCCAGCTTATTATTTTTTTATTTTATTCTTTATCCTTTATTCCAACCTTAACTCATCGGCATCATAGCATCTCTTTCTATGTAAACTTAAATAAAAAATTCAATTTTTTTTTGAAAATCAGAAAGCTCAATTAAATTCCAGCCTAAATAACTATTATGCCATCAATTAGAAACCTGACAATTGAAACAAATTTCGTTTTTTCAGACGACCGCCAAAAACAAAGCATTTGCAGCAAGTTACCCTGCCCTAAAATCTCAAAAACTGTTAGAATACGGGGCTGTTTGAGCATACATTGCTCCCTGTACAAACCGATGTTGACGTGAAACAAACTTACAGTTGGTTTCATAGCAGTTTTGGCACCGCCATCGGTATAATCGCCGTTGATGTGCTTTCAGCGACACTCACAGGTCGTCTGAAACGTAACAAAGCTACTTTTCTTTTTTCATCCTCATTTGGAGAATATTCATGAGCGCAATCGTTGATATTTTTGCCCGCGAGATTTTGGATTCACGCGGCAACCCCACCGTAGAATGCGATGTATTGCTGGAGTCCGGCGTAATGGGCCGTGCCGCTGTACCGAGCGGTGCGTCTACCGGTCAAAAAGAGGCTTTGGAACTTCGCGACGGCGACAAATCCCGTTACTTGGGCAAGGGCGTATTGAAAGCAGTAGAACACGTCAACAACCAAATCGCTCAAGCCCTGATCGGTATCGATGCCAACGAACAATCCTACATCGACAAAATCATGATTGAGCTGGACGGTACTGAAAACAAAGGTAATTTAGGTGCGAACGCTACTTTGGCAGTTTCTATGGCTGTTGCCCGTGCAGCTGCCGAAGATTCAGGCCTGCCGCTTTACCGCTACTTGGGCGGTGCCGGTCCTATGGCTTTGCCTGTTCCGATGATGAACGTTATCAACGGTGGCGAACATGCCAATAACAGCTTGAACATTCAAGAATTTATGATTATGCCCGTTGGCGCGAAATCTTTCCGCGAAGCCCTGCGCTGCGGTGCCGAAATTTTCCACGCGCTGAAAAAACTGTGCGACGGTAAAGGCTTCCCGACTACTGTCGGCGATGAAGGCGGTTTCGCCCCTAACCTGAACAGCCACAAAGAAGCCCTGCAACTGATGGTTGAAGCAACTGAAGCCGCCGGCTACAAAGCGGGTGATGACGTATTGTTTGCACTGGACTGCGCATCCAGCGAGTTCTACAAAGACGGCAAATACCACTTGGAAGCCGAAGGCCGTTCTTACACCAGCGCTGAATTTGCCGAATACCTTGAAGGCTTGGTTAACGAATTCCCGATTATCTCCATCGAAGACGGTATGGATGAAAACGACTGGGACGGCTGGAAACTCCTCACCGAAAAACTCGGCAGCAAAGTACAACTGGTCGGCGACGACTTGTTTGTAACCAATCCGAAAATCCTTGCACAAGGCATCGAAAAAGGCGTGGCAAATGCATTGCTGGTCAAAGTCAACCAAATCGGTACTTTGAGCGAAACCTTGCAAGCGGTTGACTTGGCAAAACGCAGCCGTTACGCCAGCGTAATGAGCCACCGTTCCGGCGAAACCGAAGACAGCACCATCGCCGACTTGGCTGTTGCGACCAACTGCATGCAGATCAAAACCGGTTCATTGAGCCGTTCCGACCGCATGGCGAAATACAACCAATTGCTGCGTATCGAGGAAGAATTGGCAGAAGCTGCCTACTACCCCGGCAAAGCCGCATTCTATCAACTGGGCAAATAAGAAAAGGTATTGATGTATGAAGTGGGTAACTGTTGTTTTATCCATCGCGCTTGCTTACTGCCAATACAGCCTTTGGTTTGGAAAAGGCAGTATCGGGCATACGGAAGAATTGCAGGAACAACTTTCCGTGCAGGAGGAGAAAAACCAGACGCTCACTTTGCGCAACCAGTTCCTTGCTGCGGAAGTCGATGATTTGGCGAACGGTCAAGAAGCAATTTCTGAAATTGCCCGTGTGGAATTGGGTTACGTCCAAGACGGCGAAACCTATTACCGTTTTATCGAACGCAGCCGTTAACTGCCCTGATGGGAATAAAAGGTCGTCTGAAAAAGAGTGATTCCCAAATTTTAGGTCTCTATAAATAACTTTCAGACGTTTCGTACAAGCAGGCTTCTGTGTGCCACAGAAGCCTGCCTCTCTAATTTCAAAACAACATCATCCCCATCATTTCCCAAACGCATGTAAACATCTGTCTGCTGTAAATTTACTCACCCTATCCTTAATATAAACATCCCATTCTCAACACAACTCAAAAATTCCTCCTAAGCACAAATCTTTCTATTGGGACAAATATAGTGGATTAAAATCTCAATCTGCTCCCATTCTTTTTCTAATATTCGGTTTCCAAACGCTTTTTGCGGTACAATACCGCCCTTAAATTTTCTATTATTTCAAAGCACAAACCGCCATGTCCAAAAAAACCAAGCAAGAATTAGAAAACAACAAACTCAACAAACGCCTGCGCCACGCCGTTGGCGACGCGATTAACGATTTCAACATGATCGAGCCGGGCGACAAAATCATGGTCTGCCTCTCCGGCGGCAAAGACAGCTACGCCCTCTTGGACATCCTGCGCCAGCTCCAAGCCAGCGCGCCGATTGATTTCGAGCTGGTTGCCGTCAATCTTGACCAAAAGCAGCCAGGCTTCCCCGAAGAAGTGTTACCGACCTATCTTGAAAGCATAGGTGTACCGTATAAAATCGTCGAAGAAGACACCTACTCGACCGTCAAACGAGTGTTGGACGAAGGCAAAACAACTTGTTCATTATGCAGCCGCCTGCGCCGCGGCATCCTCTACCGCACCGCAAAAGAATTGGGCTGCACCAAAATCGCCTTGGGACACCACCGCGACGACATCCTCGCCACCATGTTTTTAAATATGTTTTATGGCGGCAAACTCAAAGCCATGCCGCCCAAGCTAGTGAGCGACAACGGCGAACACATCGTCATCCGCCCACTGGCGTATGTAAAAGAAAAAGATTTGATTAAATACGCCGAACTGAAGCAATTCCCGATTATCCCGTGCAACCTCTGCGGCTCTCAGCCCAACCTGCAACGCCAAGTCATAGGCGATATGCTGCGCGATTGGGACAAACGTTTCCCTGGCCGCATTGAATCGATGTTCTCCGCCCTGCAAAACGTCGTTCCTTCACATCTTGCCGACCCCGAGCTTTTCGACTTCGTCGGTTTGGAACGCGGTCAAACCTTAAAACACGGCGGCGACTTGGCGTTTGACAGCGAAAAAATGCCCGAACGCTACTCCGACGGCAGCGAAGAAGACGAAAGCGAAATCAAAATCACCCCGTCCAAACCTGAACGCAAAGTCATCAACATTCTGGCGAACAAGCCGAAAACTTGCGGTTTATAGCGGAATTTGTATTTTCAGACGATCTTTGAGACGTCCCAAGGTCGTCTGAATTTTTATATCTAAAATTTAACGTATTCTCCAGTTTGCATCACCTAACTATTTTCTAGCAAACTCAGTATCATTCTTCCTTTTCCTGACAAGACATACAGAAACAATCCCAGCATATTTTTGCGGTTGCTTTTGCTGCGAAACAACATAAAGCACGATCTGTTATAGATAACAACAAAAGGTCGTCTGAAAACAGGTTTTCAGACGACCTTTTCGTTTTTTACATCTCAACAACGGTTCGGATTGGAATGGGGGGATATTTAAGTAGAATAAGCAAGGAGATTTAGCAAAGATCTCCTCATGCTGATTCTAGGAGGCAGCTGATTTTAATAGCACTTTTTCATCATTTATAAAAACAAAAGGCATCAATCCGATGCCTTTTTAATTCATTAACATGAAAAATTAACGTTCACTTCAACGTTTAATCGATTCACGAATCACTTCTTTGGCTTACTTCAAAAATGCCGCATGATACGCAATATGCTCACCAATAAAACTGGCAATGAAGTAGTAGCTATGATCGTAGCCTTTATGGAAGCGCACATCGATCGGCCGGTTTGCCGCACGACAGGTTTCAATAAAATCTTCGGTACGCAATTGTGTTGGCAAAAACTCATCTTCTAAGCCCTGATCAATGCGTATACCTTGCACTTTATAGCCTTGTTGAATGAGCGAGCCGGCATCATATTGCTGCCATTTTTCACGATCTTTTCCTAAATAAGCAGAAAAGGCTTTCTCCCCCCAAGGTACGAGACTTGGCGACAAAATAGGCGAAAAGGCAGAAACACTTTGATAACGTTCCCGGTTTCGCAGTGCCAATACCAATGCGCCGTGCCCACCCATTGAATGCCCCATAATGGAACGTTTGCCGTTGGTAGGAAAATTTTCTTCAATCAGACGGGGCAACTCGTTCAAAATATAATCATACATTTGATAATTCGTCGCCCAAGGCTGCTCGGTAGCATTCAGATAAAAGCCCGCACCTTGCCCTAAATCGTAAGCAGCATCGTTCGGCACTTGCTCTCCGCGAGGGCTGGTATCGGGGGCAACCACAATCACTTGATGTTCAGCCGCATAACGCTGGAAGCCTGATTTGGTAATGAAATTTTGTTCAGTACAAGTCAAGCCGGAAAGCCAATAAATCACACCAAGTGGTCGATTCTCCTGATTATCTGGCAAATAGACTGCAAATTTCATTTCGCATTGCAGCGTTTGGGCATAGTGTGCCCAAACTTGTTGCGAACCGCCGAAAATTTGATGTTGTTCAATCAGTTTCATCGCGGACCTTAGTAATGAATAACAGCGCGGATCGATTTACCTTCGTGCATTAAATCAAAGGCTTCATTGATTTGATCGAGTGTCAGTGTGTGGGTCACAAACGGTTCTAACTCGATATCGCCTTTCATTGAATCTTCCACCATTTTCGGAAGTTCAGAGCGGCCTTTCACGCCACCAAATGCCGAGCCTTTCCAAACACGACCTGTTACCAACTGGAACGGACGAGTTGAAATTTCTTGTCCTACACCTGCTACGCCGATGATAATGGATTGTCCCCAACCACGGTGTGCACTTTCTAATGCCTGACGCATTACGTTTACGTTGCCGATGCATTCAAAGGTGTGGTCAATACCCCATTTATTGATGTCTAACAATACGTCTTTGATCGGTTTATCGTAATCGTTCGGGTTTAAACAGTCAGTTGCACCGAAGTGTTTTGCCAACTCGAATTTTGCGGGATTGGTATCAATGGCGATAATGCGACCTGCTTTGGCTTGACGCGCACCTTGCACCACAGCCAAACCAATCGCCCCCAAGCCAAACACGGCAACAGAGTCGCCTTCTTGCACTTTTGCCGTATTATGTACCGCACCAATACCTGTGGTAACGCCGCAGCCGAGCAAACATACTTGTTCGTGGTTGGCTTCCGGGTTGATTTTCGCCAATGAAACTTCCGCAACAACAGAATATTCGCTGAAAGTCGAACAGCCCATATAGTGATAGATCGGCTGACCTTGATAAGAAAAACGCGTCGTGCCGTCCGGCATTAGGCCTTTACCCTGCGTCTCACGTACCGCAACGCATAAGTTGGTTTTACCTGAACGGCAAAACTCACATTCGCCACATTCAGCGGTGTAAAGCGGAATGACGTGATCACCCGGTTTTACGCTTGACACACCTTCGCCCACAGCAACGACCACACCCGCACCTTCGTGTCCAAGCACCGCAGGGAATACGCCTTCAGGATCGCTTCCTGATAATGTAAATGCATCAGTATGGCACACCCCCGTGTGGGTATTGCGGATTAACACCTCGCCTTTGCGGGGCATTTCTACATCGATTTCCACAATTTGTAAGGGTTGATTTGGGGCGAATGCTACCGCTGCGCGAGATTTGATAGTTGAATTGGTTTGTTTGATTTCCATTATTTTTTCTCTTTAACTCATTAACAAAATGACTAGATGACAGCAGTTTATACTTTGGATTTCAGTCTAAAGCAAGCGTTTTTTGTAATTCTGCTCCGGCTGTAGCATGATCGACTGAAGAGCCACCATGCAATCGGCAGTTAATTAGAATGCTATCAAATATCATTTCTTATTTTAAATTAATATAAAAAACAATAATATAAATTATTATATCTTTTGCATCATTTTATTTCTCGATACAATCAGCATCAAACATACAAGAAAAAACCCATAAATGTCAAATAGATATTTATATCTATTTTTCCCAGCAACTTGTTCACAAGGAGAGCCATTATGGCCAATACATTGCACCCTTTATACTATAACGTAGCAAACAATGAATCTGTCGTCATTAAAGGCACGACCCGCGATGACGTTTTATATGGCAGTCTCGGACATACCGTATTCTACGGCGGCTTAGGCAACGATATTTATCACAGTAAAAACGCAGGTGACACCATCGTTGAATATGGATATGAAGGTAACGATACGGTTTATGCTGATACGGACTTTACCTTACCTACACACGTCGAAAACCTGACACTGACAGGCTACGGTAACCACTACGGTTTCGGCAACAACTCAAATAACACCCTAATAGGCAACAACGGTAACAACCGCTTAAGCGGTGGGCGTGGAAGTGACACGCTACACGGCATGGACGGTAACGATCTGCTGATGGGCGGCGATGATCGCGACTATCTTTA
>NZ_KV794964.1:0-839 GCF_001808875.1 Neisseria sp. HMSC064E01 | reverse complement strand
ACTTTGTCGAAGGAGACGTCGTCTGAAGTCGCTACGGTGATGTTTTTACCGTTGCGGCTGACTTTGACGTTTTTGCCTTCTTTGAAGGTCACGGTGTCGCCTGCGCCGATTTTTTCAGACGAGGTTTCGTCGTTGGCGTTCAGGTTCCAACCTTTGTCGGCAGTTGCTTTGACTGCGGCAATGGCGTCGTGGACGTTGTCTTTGCCGGTACCGCCGATGTCGGCAGTGGTGACGTTGCCTTTGTCGTTGGCTGCGTTACCGCCGAGCAGGTTCGCCAGGTTGGCTTGGGCTGCGTTCAGCTGCTCTTCGCTTGCGGCTTGGCCTTTAGTGGCAAAGTCCGCACCGCCCAGGGTGGTGTTGCTCAGACCGGAAATCAGACCGGCGGTACCGTCGATTACGAGCGGTTTGTTGCCGTTGCCGGCTTTGCCGACGGTAATCTTGTCGGCCAGCGAGAAGCCGATGCCGTTTTCGTCGGCGCGGGTCAGGATGTTGCCGTCGCCTTTGACGCTCAGGCTGTCACCCAGTTTCTTCGCACCGGTCGTGCCGTTGTCGGCGGCAAAGGTCAGGCCTTTGTTATCCACCGCGTCTTTCGCCGCGACGCCTTTGGCGATGTCGGCTTTGGCTTCGTCGGTCAGGTCGAGGGCGTAATCGGTAACACCGTCGGCGTCTTTCGCACCTTCGCTGACTTTAACCGCACCGTTAGCCGCTTGGCTGAGGATGGTCTTGTCGGCGTTGACGGTGTACTCGGTGTTGTTGCCGTCCACTTTTTCGCTGACGGTCACGTTCTTACCGGCGACGACGGTGGTGGTTTTTTCAGTGGCGGCGAGTTGTTCGTTCAG
>NZ_KV794963.1:61258-68755 GCF_001808875.1 Neisseria sp. HMSC064E01 | reverse complement strand
GGGGCGTATATCAAACTGGCGAACGGGGAAGTGGAGATAGGTAGTCCGAAGTTGGTTAGGGTGAAGGCGCCGGTGGAGGTGACAAGGGCAAGTAGTTTTAATGATTTACAACTTCCCATATTTTTAACAAAAGAATTATACGATATACGATATGAGTTTTTAGATAAGCATGGAAATCCTTATATCAACGCCGACTATATTGCTTTTCTAGAGGATTATCAGGTAATTAGAGGAAAAACAGACAAGAATGGTCTTACTCAAATTTTTTACTCAAATGACCCCAAAAAAGTTAAAGTGCATTTAATACAAGGCACAGAAGATAATATCTAATGTAGATATTTCAATGCTGCCTAACAAGAAGGAACAAAGAATGTCAGAAAAACAAAAAATGTATAGTTTTAATGTATATGCCAAAGTAAGAACTAATGTTTTAAAACATAAATTATGTTACGATCTAAAAATACATAATAGAAATGGAAGTACTATTTTGTTCTTAAAAAAACAACCTTTAGGGCTCAATGGAATGATAGGTCCACATGAGACTCGTAAAATTCCAATAAATTCTGCAAATAGTTATATTAAAGAAGTTATGTTGTATAAACTGATTGGGGGGAATGCTATACCAGTGCGTAAGCAGCCTTATATTATTCCTTACCCATTAGAAAATTTTAAAGGAAATACAATTAATCCTAAATTGCTGGAAACTACGTTAGATTACTTTGAATCAGAGGGGGTTCATGAAAAAAATAAAGTTGTTACAATAGCAATTTCAAAAAAAGAATGTGTTTATGTTGAATATTTAAACAAACCTTTCAAGATATTTGCATTGAATTGTCTACCTGTCGAAAATATTGGCTGCCTAAATGGGCATTTAATGGTAAATGGCGCGATTAGCGTAAAAGATGGAGAAGTCCTTGTTTATGCTGAAGGTAGAACTCCAGCAGCTCATCCTACTACTGGTGATGGTACTTTACATTTTCTAGGGAAAGCTACTTTGTATGATGAACACAATATTCTTAAAGAAGAATTATTCAAAGCCGGGACTTATATGAGTGAAGCAAAAGAATATAATTGGTTCACAAAACCTAGAGGAAACCCTTTTTCACCACACAAAATTATTGGACACGTTAAAATTAAACTACCCAAACCAACATGTCAAAATAATATTCATTTAGAGGTGGAATTCTCTTATCAAATAGAGCGTCCTGGTGCTGGCAGTCCTACATCATTTAACTCTGCAAAAAAGGATTTTAAACTACAAACGGTCATAAAATGACAAGTCTTATTTGTAAGTCTCATCCCTAAATAACTAGGAAAAACTTTACCTTAAACCATGATATCAAATAAACTTAGCAAGCGTAGATTAGGTTTAAAACCTAACTTTCAAAAAGGTCGTCCGAAAATTTTCAGACGACCTAAACCTCTTCAAACGATAACGAGTAGCCATTTTCTGCAAGATAACGGTTCACTGTCATAAAAATATCTCAAAGAAGTCCCAACCTCGCACTACTACTGAAGATCAAAGAATGTAGCCAATTGCCAGATTACTGCTTAATAAAATTCTAGGTAAAACAAACGTTCAGACCTGGAATAGCTTATCTTCAGTTGAAAAAGCTTTTGGTCTTTCCCAGCAGTATCAGCAGCCACCCAAGCCAAGGAAGGTAAGTTTAGTGCTTGTGTATACGCTACAGATGTGACGTCTGGTATGACAGGATTACGCTTCGCTCAATCAAGTGCAAAACTTAAAGCCGCTGGTGCGGGACTAGCTGCCAGTTCTGGAGCCGTCTCTGACTATGTTTGTCAAGGTAAATCAGCAAGTGAAACTCTTAAAGGAGTGCCTGGCAATATTGCAGGTGCAGTAGTGGGCGACCGCCTAGGGAAAAGAGGTATGGGAGATCTTAGGCAAACTATAGGTTCAGAAATAACAAAAGAAGTGACCAATAGGGGCATAAATCAAGCAGGAAAACTGGGGACGCCAAATAAAAAACGGTAATCTAGAATTGAAATGAGAGATTATTAATGAAAAATAATTTTTTTCTAACAATTTATATTGTATCAATTGCTTTAGCTCTTTCTTCTTGCAATTACTTTGAGCAAAAAAAGTCGTAACTTGTGAGCCGATGGATAGCTTACCCAAGTTAGAACAGTGTGCCCAAAATAATGATATACGGAGTCAATATAACTTAGGCGCTCGATATTTGAATGGAGTGGAAGCACCGAAAGATTTAGAAAAGGCATTTTATTGGACCGAAAAAGCGGCCAAACAAGGTTATACTGCAGCAGAATCTAATTTGGGATGGCTATATTCCATTGGCGGAGGGGTAAAAAAAGATGAAAAAAAAGCAATTGAATGGACACAAAAAGCAATCAAAAAAGGGGATGTAATCGCCTATTCAAATTTAGGTTATTTTTACAGTCATGGGATAGGAGTACCTATTGATTTCAAAAAAAGTGTGGAATATTACCAGATTGCTGCGAATCAAGGAGTAGCAGAAGCCTATCAGAATTTAGGAATGGCTTACTTAAATGGCAAAGGTGTGTCACAAAACACCCAAAAGGCTTTAGAAATGATGAAGAAAGCTATCGATGGGGGCAGCCAAACTGCTATTTACAATTTAGGAAACATTTATTCTTCAATAGGAAAAAATGAGGAGGCACTTTTGTTGCTTCGGAAGGCAGCTGAATTAAATCTTGTCTTTGCCCAGGCTGATTTAGCAGGAAAGTTAGCTGAAAACGCCAAAACAGAAGCTGAAAAACAGGAAGCTAAGCAGTGGTTAGAAAAAGCTCTGGCTCAAAATGAGCCTTATGCTTATGCCGCAGCCGGTGTATTGTATTCTGAAAAAAATAATGTTTTCCCCATCAATGAGAAAAAAGCTTATGAGTTTTATATGAAAGCAGCTGAATTAGGAGAAGAACAAGCCCAAACTCTCTTGGCATTGTGGTATTGGGAAGGAAGATATGTACCCAAAGATGAAATAAAAGCAGTTGAGTGGTTTGAACATGCAGCCAACAACGGGGAAATCAAAGCTGCTAGAAAATTGGTAGAAATCTATGGGAAAGGTAGCAAAAATATTCCAAAAAATGAAGCTAGAAAGCAATATTGGGAAAGCAAACTGGCCGTCATTGAGTGAATATAGACTGGGTAGAAAATCTAACTTTCACAAAGGTCGTCTGAAAACTTTTAGACGACCTAATTTATGTACTTACAGTAGCACCAACATTTCTACGAAGAAAATGGTTAGTTTGTTATCTAATTCAGATACTGAAATACAAAATTCTCATTTTCGTGTAGGTGTAAAGGTAGGAATGACTTACTTCCCTATGGGTATGGCGCCGAATCATATAGGTTATAAGCCATATAGATGGCTTATCATGTTATTAAGATAGCCAGAGATAAACTAAAAATATTCATAATCAACTTAAAAAGAGCGAATAAAATGAAGCAAAAAAATTACTTCTTACTGATTGCTCAAATTTTGCTAAATCTTCCGTCATTGATATTTTTGACCGTATGGCTCATAAAAATAACAATAGTGATGGATGCAGAATTGTTTTCATATTTACTTACATTCATTAAATTATCAAGCTATATTGCAAGTCTGTTTTCAGTAGCTACTCTGATAAATTTACTCTTTATAAGAGATATAAAAACCCTACCAATTTCAGTACTCATAAGTATATTTACATTGTTATTCAGTGCATATACCTTAAGTTCATATGCCTGCAATTCTTTTTATGGATATTACATGTGTTTGGTTCGTGATTATATTTTTAAAATCATTCACTAAATAACAAGCATAATCCAAATAAGCAAGTGTAAATTAGATTTAAATAAAGGTCGTCTGAAAAACTTTCAGACGACCTAAAATACATTCTCTGTCACTGAAAAGCAAAGATGTGGCTAATTATCTAGATTACAGCCTATAAAGGATCTCAACGCCACAAGAAAGAACAATAAATGAAAAACTTATTTTATTGGCTATTGGCACTTCTTTTTCCCTATTTGATTATATATTTGGCACTCGGAGACACCATTTATCTTTTTCTGAAAGCAGGGTATATCGGATTGCCATATTGCTTTCCCTATATTTTTAAAACAGGCATACTGCAAGGTATATTATTTCTCATATTTTTCTTAGGCTTAATAGTTGCTTTATTCGCCAAAGGATTAAATTTGAGAAAGAAAATCTTAGGAAAAGTCTTCGTTTCCACATCCCTATTCTTATGGTTTCTTTTAGGGTTTATATGCCTTGGAATTCATATGTGAATTTATTTAAATGACTGACTCAATTGAAAATTGGAAAGTATCTACTTCAGGCTATACCTAGGACTTTTAACCACGAAACCTGAGTTTTATTCCAATCTAAATGTTTCTCGAAAAATGTAATTCAGCAGCAACTACATTCCTCAAATACCGTTCACAATGCGGGCTGCTATTTGCTACTCTGGTAATCACACCTGCAACAAATCGTTTCGATGTATTATTTAGCTCGTACGAGCTTAGAGGCTTTTCCTCATAGTAATAAGTCTGCTTTGAACTGAATTTCCTTAGTTATCCGTGACAGTCCTTTGATTAAAACAGCAATTCGTCTTTAAAAGGTGCATCCATGAAGAAATTTATTAAATTATCTTTAATATCTTTAGGCATACTATCTGCAATCATATTTATACCATTTCTGATATTAATGTTCAGCTATGATCAACATGATGATTATTATTACAAAACTCCTGATGAGTTTTTAAATTCCAAGTCATTTTCATGGTATATTGATATTTTTCCTAAAAGCAGTCGCAATATATTCTTGAGGACTTTTATTGAAACAAATGGAATGATCGTTATTTTTGAAACAAATACAGCGGATGAAATACCCTTTTCCCAACTTTATCCTATAACCTCTAAAGGGATAGACTATTTAAAAGACTTCAATATTCCAACTTCCCAAATACAACCTTTTTTGGATAATGGTAAATTATATTGTTATTTTTATTCAAACAACTCTCCTTATTTGGTCAGTAAATACTATTCAAACAATCCTGATCTAGTACATTATATGTTTACATCACTCCGATCCGAGGAAGTTTTAGAGCTTTGTCCTTTAAATACTGTTAAAACACATTAGACTACTTCGGATCCAAGTCTCATCTCAGGTTTATCATGCAAAAAAATCATTATATTTTCTACACATACTGAAAAATGGACATCAATTCTATTATTAATATCTACTTGCCAAGTATTGCTTTATTCATTCTTTTTATTTTTCTTGTTATTGAGTGGAAAAACGACGTAGAACTGAGAAAAAGAATGAAAGATATGAATTTCTTTGAAAGAAATTATATTTTCCGTAATTATTTTTATATATATACTGCAATATGGACAATAACTCTATTAATGCTACTTATTCATGAACCATTTTTTTATTTTATGTTTTTATTTTTTTTATTATTTTCTGGAGGATTTATTCATACCGAAAGAAAAACAAGTCAATTGAGAAGTTTTATGTATGGAATGTATTACGGAACTCTATTTGTTCTCATAATCTGGTTGATTAATTTAAAACTGAATATAATTTCTTTGCCTGCTTAATAAGCAAGTGGAGGTTAGGCTGGAAATCCGACATTTTTAGCAAGCGTAGGTTGGATTGAAAACCCAACTTTCACAAAGGTCGTCTGAAAACTTTTAGACGACCTAATTTATGTACTTACAGTAGCACCAACATTTCTACGAAGAAAATGGTTAGTTTGTTATCTAATTCAGATACTAAAATACAAGATTCTCATTTTCGTATAGGTGTAAAAGTAGGAATGACTTACGTCCCTATGGGTATGGCGCCGTATCATACAGGTTATAGGCCATACAGATGGTTTTTCATACTATTTGGATAGCTAGGGGTAAACTAAAGATATTCATGATCAAATTGAGAATATTAAATAAAATGAAGCAAAAAAATTACTTCTTACAGATTGCTCAAATTTTGCTAAATCTTCCGTCATTGATATATGTGACCTTATGGCTTATGAAAATATCAATAGTAATGGATGCAGAATTATTTTCATATTTACTTACATTCATTAGATTATCAAGCTATATTGCAAGTCTATTCTCAGTAGCCACTCTGATAAATTTACTTTTTATAAGAGATATGAAAACCCTACTGATTTCTGTGATCATAAGTATATTTACATTGTTATTTAGTGCATATACCTTAACTCGATATACTTGCGATTCTTTTTATGGATATTACATGTGTTTATTTATTAAATATATTTTTGAAATAACCCACTAAATAACAAGCATAATCTAAATAAGTAAGCGTAGGTTGGATTGAAAACCCAACTTTCACAAAGGTCGTCTGAAAACCGTTTAAATCCAGTTAAACCGGTTTTCAGACGACCTTTTGTGTTGGAAATCGTGCTTACTTCAACGCTGCCAGACATTCCTTCACTAATGCCGGACCTTTATAAATCATGCCGCTGTACACTTGGACGGCGGTTGCGCCGAGGCGGATTTTTTCTGCGGCGTCCTTGCCGTTCATGATGCCGCCGACGCCGATAATCGGCAGCTTGCCGTCGATGTGTTCCGCCAATATTTTCAGCACTTGGTTGCTTTTTTCGCGCACGGGCAGGCCGCTTAAACCGCCCTGCTCATTTGCGAGCGGATGGCTGCCGAGGCTTGATTTGTCGATGGTGGTATTGGTGGCGATGATGCCGTCCATTTCGACGGATTTGACAACGTGGGCGATGTCTTCGATTTGTGCTTCATCCAAATCGGGGGCGATTTTGACGGCGAGCGGGACGTATTTTCCGTGCGCGGCGGCAAGCTGCGCCTGTTTGTTTTTCAGGGCTTCGAGTAGCGCGCTCAGTTCGTCGCCGCCTTGCAGTGCGCGGAGATTTTTGGTGTTGGGCGAGGAAATATTGACGGTAATGTAACTTGCGTGTGCGTAGGCTTTTTCGAGGCAGATTAGATAGTCGGCGGCGGCGTTTTCGATGGGTGTGACGGCGTTTTTGCCGATGTTGATGCCCAACACGCCTTGATAACGGCTTTTTTCGATGTTTTGAATCATGGCGTCGATGCCGTGGTTGTTGAAGCCCATGCGGTTGATGATGCCTTGGTGTTCGGGAACGCGGAAGAGGCGCGGCTGTGGGTTGCCGGGCTGCGGTTTGGGTGTTACCGTGCCGATTTCGAGGAAGCCGAAGCCGAGCGCGCCCAATGCGTCTATGTATTCGCCGTTTTTATCGAGTCCGGCAGCCAGCCCGACCGGATTGGGCAGGGTGATGCCCATGAGTTTGACGGGCTTGATGCGGTTGTCGAGAATCGGAAGCAAACCGAGTTTGTAAACTTTGTTGAGTGCGTCGAGGGTGAAATGGTGAGCTTTTTCGGCATCGAGTTTGAACAGCAGGCTGCGGGCTAAGGAATACATGGGATTCTTTCGGATGATTGGCGAACCGCCGTATTTTACCCGAAACTGTTATAGTGGATTAACTTTAAACCAGTACGGC
>NZ_KV794963.1:27641-61158 GCF_001808875.1 Neisseria sp. HMSC064E01 | reverse complement strand
TCCTGATTTAAAGTTAATCCACTATACTTGCCTGCGAAAAGGTCGTCTGAAACCTGATTTCCAGTTTCAGACGACCTTTTATTCTTTATCCTTACAAGCGTTTTGCTCAACTCAACAGCATTTCCTGCATCAGCTTCATGCCCCATTGCCAGCCGCCGAGTGCGCCGTTGAGCGTGCCGGAATGTGGCGACAGGAGGAGGCGGGCGTTCCACAGGTTTGCCTGTTCTGCCGCCCAGTTGCGCAGCGTGCCGTTTTGTTCGGCGATGACAAGCGCGGTGCGGCAGGGGCAACGGACGCGCTGGAAGGTGTGTATTTCATCGTCGGGGAAGGCTTCTGGACGCGGCGACACAAGGATGATGTTGACGATTTTTTTCTGTGTCAGGATGTCGGTTTGGTAGAGCCACGCCAGAAAAGCGGATACGCCTGCGCCGTGTGCGACGACGGCGATGTGTTCGCCGCTGATGCCTTCAAACGCTGTTTGAATATTTGCCTGCCATTGGGCGATGCTTTGATTGGCGGAAGCGGCAGCGGTTTGGACGACGGGATAGCTGACCGCCCAGCGGTCTATCCACATTTCTGCTTCGTCCGCGTCGCGTATCAAGAAAAGCGTCAGGTCTTCGAGTTCGAAAGTTCGCATTTCAGACGACCTATTTGAGCAAATCGTTGAGCGTAAAGGTAATCAAGAGCACGGCGGGGACACTTAAGATGGCACAGGTGGCGAGGCAGATCAGGATGTTGGCAATCAACCGCCAGCCTTTCCAGCCGAAACATTTGGCGGCAATCAGGAGGCAAGGCAGCGAAAACAGCAGCCACACCACCGCCCAAAGCGGATTTGCGCGGGTCATTTCAACCCAGCCGGACATCCGCGCCAGCATGAATATCGTCCACACCAGCATAGGCAATACAAACGCGGCGACCACCCATGCCGCGCCTATGCCGGTTTTACCGTTCATGTTCCAATCGTATTTGCCGAAAACTTTATTGGGTAGCATAGTCGTACTCCACGACCAACGGGGCATGGTCGGAAAATTTCTCGTCTTTATAAACATGCGCGGACACCGCTTTGGCGGCGAGTTCAGGCGTAACCATCTGATAGTCGATGCGCCACCCGACATCCTTCGCATACGCCTGTCCGCGGTTGCTCCACCAAGTGTAGCCCGGATTGTCGGGATAGAGCGTGCGCCACATATCCGTCCAGCCGAGCGTATGGATGACTTTGCCTATCCATTCGCGCTCTTCCGGTAGGAAGCCTGAGTTTTTCTGATTGCCTTTCCAGTTTTTCAGGTCGATGTTTTGGTGGGCGATATTCCAGTCTCCGCAGACGACGATGTCGCGCCCCTCCGCCTTCATGGCTTCAAGCATGGGGTAGAACGCATCCAAAAAGCGGTATTTCAATTCCTGTCGTTCCGGCGCGCTGGTGCCGCTGGGCAGATAAAGCGAAATCACTGACAACTTGCCGAAATCGCAGCGCACAAACCGCCCTTCCCTGTCGAATTCTTCAATGCCCATGCCGATTTGCACATGGTCAGGCGCGCGTTTGCTGTACACCGCTACGCCGCTGTAACCGCGTTTTTCGGCGCAATGCCAATGGCCGTGCATCCCGTGCGGATTTTTCATTTCGTCGGACAAATCGGCTTCCTGCGCTTTAAGTTCCTGCACGCAGACAATGTCCGCATCTGATGCGGCGATGTATTCGTAAAATCCTTTTTTGTAGGCGGAGCGGATGCCGTTGACGTTGGCGGAGATGATTTTCAGCATAATTTTGTGTTTTGGAATATTGGTTTGAGAAGAAAAAACGGATTGTAACCGATATAGAGGAATCGCGACAAAACCGCCCTTTCTTTTCCTTGCAACTGCTTGCGAATGCTTCAACATTGCCTTTGCGAGAGCCAACCATAAAAATAGGTCGTCTGAAAACGGATAACCAAACCGTTTTCAGACGACCTTTCCCCTTGGGGTGGCTCGAAGATTCAAAATTTTGTGCTTTTTTCGTTTTTAAATACTTTCTTCTTTGGCAGCAATGCCCGTAAGATGACCAATATTACAGTACCGTTGCTACGCATCCGATATTTATACCGAAAGCCTTGGAATTTTGAATGTCTGCACCCCTTGTAAAAAAGTAAATGCAACTTTCACTTTTTATTGTTTTTGACCGGCAAACGTCCCTACGATTTTACCGACCTGATAAACACCGGCTGTCTCTGCGGCTGCGGAACCGAAGAAACCGCCGTGTATTTCTGCCGTCGGGGTGACGGAAGAAAATCTGTTGCCGTTGATATCCGCATCAACGGTAAGCGTTTTGTTGAAATAGCCGAGGCTGCCGCTGACTTTTTTGCTTTCAAAATCGGCAGTCAGGCGACCTGTACCGTATCCCTGCGCCAAAGTACCGCGCACGCTGACGGTCGATACGTCGTAAACCGCCTGTCCGATTTTCGGCATTTCTGCTTCACGGGTAAAATTGCCGTTGAAGAACGCATAATTGTTTTGCGATTCGGTCTTCACGATACCGGCAACCGCATCGGGTGTGCTGTGGTGCAGGACATAATTGCCGCCAAAATTGGCAAGGCGTTTATTCTCGGAACCGCCGACGCTGTCTCGCCAGCCGTTTTTAAAACTCTCGCCTTGTACGGCTGCAAGATCGACCTCTACGCCCTCGATGGTGATTTTGTTCCAATCGGCATGATTGAATGCCACTGCGGAATCAGAAGAATTGGTTCCGCTGAAAAATTGTTTGCCGGATTCTGGTTTTTCCGACTTCGCAGCTACCGGCAATTCTGAAGCAACGGTTGCCGCGGGCAGGGCTTGGGCAGATTTTGGAGTCTGTGTCGGAGTGGATTGCGTACTGGGGGAAGAACTGCCGCCACCGCAGGCAGATAAGGCTGCAACACAAATCAAAGCAAGATATTTTTTCATAATGTTGTTCTTAAAATTGTTATCTGAGGAAGACAGGAACGCATTCTAAGTACAAACAATATGACTTTGTAATAAATATGCCAAACGAGCAATTTTTACGACCAACGGCAATAATAAAGGCCGTCATAAAGTCTAAGTTGACTTTCAGACGACCTTCTAACGACCTTTTTATCAGTGTTTAACTACATTGTTGGCGCAAAGCTTTGTCACGCTCCATCTGCACATTAATCTTATTCACCAAGTCCTTATCCAACAATTCGCTCTCATAATGATCCTGCATCGCATCTAAAATTTGAATGCAGGCGGCTTTGTTGTTTGCCTGACGGTACACATCGGCGGCATCGTTGGCGGCGGTCACTGTTTCAATCGGATTGAGGAAATCGCCGCACTGTTTCAGATAGTTTTGCTTGATGTCAGCTGCTTGTTCGAATTTTCCTGAACGTAAGGTCGTCTGAAAACGGTTTTCCATCTGTTTGACGCTTGGTTGCGAACAGACCTGCGGCAACTTGTAATAATCCGACGAGAAAGATACGCCTGCGCCGCAATAATTGTCGCAGCCTTCGGCATCCACTTTTACCTCATCCCCCTTGAATTGGAACGATATTTGGCAGCCTTCTCCATCTTTCCAAACCTTATTCTTATCCATCTTGCCTTGTGCGCTACATATATGTCCGCGCTCGTTGGCAGATTCAATATTGAACTGGTTGCCGTTGATTTTCAGCCAATCGTAAGCAATGGGCTGTTTCGTTCGATACTCCGCGGCAAATGCCACGCTGCCCATGCTCATCGCCAAAACCAAACATAAAATCTTTTTCATAGATATTCCTTTTTATAGTGGATTAACTTTAAATCAGGACAAGGCGACGAAGCCGCAGATAGTACATCAGGACAAGGCGACGAAGCCGCAGACAGTACAAATAGTACGGCAAGGCGAGGCAACGCCGTACTGGTTTATAGTTAATCCACTATATTAAACCATACAGCCTGCCTGCAATAGCGGTCTCCACAGTACTCATACCGATTAGGCAAAGCCAGTTTGCTATAATACTACCTTTCTTATTTTCACCGATATCCGCCCGTACCATGCCCCATCCCGATTTCTCCCAAACCCTCTCCAAAGACCGCCATTTCCTGCAATCCGCCTTCAAAAATCCCAACAAATACGGCGGTTTGTCCAAAGTCGAAGAAAAATACAAAAAGTCGCACGAAATCTTTTTGAAGCGTTTGGCCGCCTTGCCCAAACCCGAGTTCGACAACACCCTGCCCGTTCACGAAAAGCTCGAGGAAATCAAAAAAGCCATTGCTGAAAATCAGGTAACGATTATTTGCGGCGAAACCGGTTCGGGCAAAACCACGCAGTTGCCCAAGATTTGTTTGGAACTCGGGCGCGGGGCGGCAGGCTTGATCGGGCATACCCAGCCGCGCCGTTTGGCTGCGCGTTCGGTGGCGGAGCGGATTGCCGAAGAGCTGAAATCGGAAATCGGCAGCGCGGTCGGCTATAAAGTGCGCTTCACCGACCACACCTCGCGCGATGCCTGCGTCAAGCTGATGACCGACGGCATCCTGCTGGCGGAAACCCAGACCGACCGCTACCTCGCCGCCTACGACACGATTATCATCGATGAAGCACACGAACGCAGCCTGAACATCGACTTCCTGCTGGGCTACCTGAAACAGCTACTGCCGCGCCGCCCCGATTTGAAAGTCATCATCACCTCGGCAACCATAGACGCAGAACGCTTCTCCCAACACTTCAACGGCGCGCCCGTGCTGGAAGTGAGCGGACGCACCTATCCCGTCGAAATCCTCTACCGCCCGCTGACCAGCAAAGACGAAGACGACGCGGAAGTAGAACTGACCGACGCGATTGTCGATGCGGCGGACGAATTGGCGCGACACGGCGAAGGCGATATTTTGATATTCCTGCCGGGCGAACGCGAAATCCGCGAAGCCGCCGAAGCCCTGCGCAAATCCACGCTGCGCCGCAACGACGAAATCCTGCCCCTGTTCGCGCGCCTGTCGCACGCCGAACAGCACAAAATCTTCCACCCCTCAGGCGCAAAACGCCGCATCGTGCTGGCAACCAACGTCGCCGAAACCTCGCTCACCGTGCCGGGCATCAAATACGTCATCGACACCGGCCTCGCGCGCGTCAAACGCTATTCCGCACGGGCAAAAGTGGAGCAGCTTCATGTCGAAAAAATCTCCCAAGCCGCCGCACGCCAACGCTCCGGCCGCTGCGGACGCGTCTCCGCAGGCGTGTGTATCCGACTGTTTTCAGAAGAAGATTTTAACAGCCGTACCGAGTTTACCGATCCCGAAATCGTCCGCAGCAACCTCGCCGCCGTCATCCTGCGCATGGCTGCGTTGAAACTCGGCGACGTGGCGGCATTCCCATTTTTAGAAATGCCCGATTCGCGGTATATCAATGATGGATTTCAGGTGTTATTGGAATTGGGGGCTGTGGAGGTCGTCTGAAAATTAAGTAGGGCAGGCATTTATGTCTAACCTACAAAACCAAAAACAACCTACCGCCCTTAATCAACTCTACCAACCATTTTCAAACGACCTCATTCTTGAAAAACAATCTGTAAACAGATAGCTGTAAAGAATAATGTTGCCACGCACCCAAAACCCTGCATGCAACTTTTATTGTGAAATTTCCCATTATGAAAAAATCCCTTTTCGTTCTCTTTCTGTATTCATCTCTACTTACTGCCAGCGAAATCACCTATCGCTTTGTATTCGGGATTGAAGGTCTGCCGGCGGCAAAAATTGCGGAAACGTTTGCGCTGATATTTGTGATTGCTGCGCTGTATTTGTTTGCGCGTTATAAGGCTTCACGGTTGCTGATTGCGTTGTTTTTCGCGCTCAGCATCATTGCCAACAATGTGCATTACGCGGTTTATCAAAGTTGGATGACGGGCATCAATTATTGGCTGATGCTGAAAGAGATTACCGAAGTCGGCAGCGCAGGCGCGTCGATGTTGGATAAGTTGTGGCTGCCTGCGTTGTGGGGTGTAGCGGAAGTCGTGTTGTTTTGCAGCCTTGCCAAGTTCCGCCGTAAGACGCATTTTGCCGCCGATATATTATTCGCTGCGGCGATGTTGCTGATTTTTGGACGTTCATTCAGTACGACGCAAGAACACGGCATTTCGCCCAAACCGACATACAGCCGCATCAAAGCCAATTATTTCAGCTTCGGCTATTTTGTCGGGCGCGTATTGCCATATCAATTATTTGATTTAAGCAAGATTCCTGTGTTCAAACAGCCTGCTCCAAGCAAAACCGGACAAGGCGGTATTCAAAATATCATCCTGATTATGGGCGAAAGCGAAAGCGCGGCGCATTTAAAACTGTTTGGCTACGGACGCGAAACTTCGCCGTTTTTGACCCAGCTTTCGCAAGCCGAATTCAAGCCGATTGTGAAACAAAGCTATTCCGCCGCTTTGATGACGGCTGTGTCCCTGCCTAGCTTTTTCAATGCCATAC
This sequence comes from Neisseria sp. HMSC064E01, assembly GCF_001808875.1. Taxonomy (NCBI): domain Bacteria; kingdom Pseudomonadati; phylum Pseudomonadota; class Betaproteobacteria; order Neisseriales; family Neisseriaceae; genus Neisseria; species Neisseria sp. HMSC064E01. Next base: position 54,753 of record NZ_KV794963.1, on the reverse strand, counting down.
CGCATGCCAACGGCTACGAGCAAATCAGCAGCGGCGATACCAATATGTTCCGCCTCGCCAAAGAGCAGGGTTACGAAACGTATTTTTACAGCGCGCAGGCGGAAAACGAGATGGCGATTTTGAACCTGATCGGCAAAAAGTGGATCGACCATCTGATTCAGCCGACCCAACTCGGCTACCGCAACGGCGACAATATGCCCGACGATAAGCTACTGCCGCTGTTCGACAAAACCAATTTGCAGCAGGGCAAGCATTTTATTGTGTTGCACCAACGCGGTTCGCACGTCCCATACGGCGCGCTGTTGCAACAACAGGATAAGGTGTTCGGCGAAGCCAATATCGTGGACAAATACGACAGTACCATCCACAAAACCGACCAAATGATCCAAACCGTGTTCCAGCAGCTGCAAAAACAGCCTGAAAACAACTGGTTGTTTGTCTATACCTCAGACCACGGGCAGTATGTGCACCAAGACACCTTCAACCAAGGCACGGTACATCCCGACAGCTACATCGTACCGTTGGTGTTATACAGTCCTGATGCCGCCGTGCAGCAATCCGCCAACCAAGCCTTTGCGCCTTGCGAAATTGCCTTCCACCAGCAGCTTTCAACTTTCCTGATTCACACGCTGGGCTACGATATGAAGGTTTCAGGCTGCACCGAAGGCTCGGTAACGGGCAACCTGATTACAGGCGATGCCGGCAGCCTGAACATCCGCAACGGCAAAGCAGAATATGTTTATCCGCAATAAGGCGGCGCAAACCTACAAACAATATAAATTGAGACCACGTCGGACATGAACGCCCGACCTAAAAACTATGCAAAACACTAAAAATCAAGCACAAGGCTCGGACATTCATAACCGAAACAACCCGACAAACGATAAAACCGTTTCAGACGACCTTCAAAACGTTTCAGGCAATATCGTCGCCCCTCCCCGCTACCGCCTGACCAAACTCGGCGAACAAATGGCGCGCCTGCCCATCGACCCTAAAATCGCGCGCATTTTGTTGGCGGCGAAGAAACACGACTGCATGGCGGAAATATTGGTGATCGCGTCCGCGCTGTCGATTCAAGACCCGCGCGAGCGGCCGCTGGAAGCGCGCGATGCCGCCGCCAAGGCGCACGAGCGTTTTACCGACAAGCAGTCTGATTTCCTTGCCTACCTGAACATTTGGGACAGCTTCCAGCGCGAGCGCGACAAAGGCTTGTCCAACAAGCAGTTAGTGCAGTGGTGCCGCCAATATTTCCTGTCGCACCTGCGAATGCGTGAGTGGCGCGAGCTGCACCACCAGCTTGCCCAAACCGCAATCGAAATGGGTTTGACCACCAAAGAAGCCGCTTTCAGACGACCTCCCGAAGTCAAACAACTGACGTCGTCTGAAAACCAAGGCGACCAAGACTTATCCGCCAAACTCAAACAAAAACAACTGGATAAGAAACAACACCGCGCCCAAATCCGCGCCGCCAAAGAAGCGGGCTACGAACAAATCCACCGCGCCCTGCTCACCGGCCTCATCGCCAACGTCGGCATGAAATCGCCCGACGGCAACGACTACACCGGCGCGCGCGGCAGCCGCTTCCATCTTTTCCCTGCCTCCGCCCTGTTCAAAGCCAAACCCAAATGGGTGATGGCGGCAGAACTCGTTGAAACGACAAAACTTTATGCCCGCGACGTGGCCGCCATCCAACCCGAATGGATCGAACAGGAAGCGCCGCACCTCGTCCGCTACCACTATTTCGAGCCGCACTGGGAACAAAAACGCGGCGAAGTCATCGCCAGCGAACGGGTAACGCTCTACGGCCTGACCGTCTTGCCGCGCCGCCCCGTGTCCTACGGCAGAATCGCTCCCGAAGAAGCGCGCGAAATCTTTATCCGCAGCGCGCTAGTGGCGCAGGAATGCGATTTGAAAGCGGACTTTTTTGTCCACAACAAAAAGCTGATTAAGGAAATTACCGAACTCGAACACAAATCGCGCAAGCAAGACGTGCTGGTTGATGACGAAGCCCTATTCGCGTTTTATCACGAACGGCTGCCCGATTTTTATACGGCGGACGCGGTTTCAGACGACCTGCATACCGAAAGCAGCCTGCACTCAAAAAGGCTACCTGAAAATTCCCAGCAAACTACTCCCTCCCCCGTGGGGGAGGGCTGGGGAGAGGGCAAAACAGTTGCCGCCCAAACTAACTTTTCCGCAGCCACAGCAAGCCCTCTCCCACAGGAGAGGGAACAGAGTGCCGCAACCTCAACACTTTCAGACGACCCCAAACCCAAAAAGCAGCCTGCACCCCCAAAAGGTCGTCTGAAACCCCTACCCCTCGCCGACATCCGCACCTTCCAAGCCTGGCTCAAAACCGCCGAGCGCGACAACCCGCGCCTGCTGTTCCTCAGCCGCGACGACCTCATGCAGCACGCCGCCGCGCACATCACCGAAGAACAATTCCCCAAACACTGGCAAACCGCAGACGGCAAATTCAAACTCAGCTACCGCTTCGAGCCGCACCACCCGCTCGACGGCGTTACCCTCACCCTACCGCTCACCGTCCTCAACCGCATCAGCCCCGCCGCCCTCGAATGGCTCGTGCCCGGTATGATACGCGAAAAAATCCAGTTGCAAATCAAAGCACTGCCCAAACAAATCCGCCGAATCTGCGTACCCGTGCCCGAATTCATCACCCAATTTTTAAGCCAAAACCCCGACCGCAACGCCCCCATCCTGCCCCAACTCGCCCAAGCCATCGCCAAAACCGCAGGCGACATCCGCATACTCGAGCAAATCAACCAAGACGAATGGGCCGCATTCAGGCTGCCCGAACACTGCTATTTCAACCTCCGCATCATCGACGACGGCGGACAAGAATTAGCCATGGGGCGCGATTTAATCCAAATCCAACAACAACTTGGCAAAGCCGCCGCCACCACCTTCCGCGACAACACCCAAGAATTCGAGCGCGACAACGTTACCGCATGGGACATCGGCACCCTGCCCGAATCCATCAAATTCGCCCGCGGCAAACAACAGCTCACCGGCTACCTCGGCCTGCAAAAAGAAAAAGATGGCCGCATCGCCCTGCGCCTGTTCGACACATCTGCCGCCGCCGAACAAGCCCACAGATTAGGCGTGATCGAACTCATGAAACTACAACTAAAAGAACAAGTTAAAGACCTGAACAAAGGCATCCAAGGCTTCACCCAAGCCGCCATGCTGCTCAAACACATCAACGCCGACACCCTGCGCGACGACCTCACCCAAGCCGTCTGCGACCGCGCCTTTATCGGCGAAGACGAGCTGCCGCGCAACGAAAAAGCCTTCAAAGAACAAATCAAACGCGCCCGCAGCCGCCTGCCCGCCGTCAAAGAAGCCCTCAGCCGCCACTTGCAGGAAACCGCCGCCGCCTACGCCGAACTTAACAGCAAACTCGGCAAACACCCGCTCACCCACCTCATGCGCCAACGCCTGCAAACCCTGCTCGCCGCCGGCTTCGCCACCCGCACCCCGTGGGCACAATGGCCGCGCCTCCCCATCTACCTCAAAGCCATGACCCTGCGCCTCGAAAAATACAGCGGCAACCCCGCCCGCGACGCAGCCCGCGAAGCCGATATTCAAGAGCTGGAACAGATGTGGCAGGAAAAAACCGACGGCTTGGTGAAACAAGGACTACCCGTTTCAGACGACCTCGCCGCGTTTAAATGGATGATTGAAGAATTGAGAGTGTCGCTGTTTGCACAGGAATTGAAGACACCGTATCCGGTGTCGGTGAAGCGGTTGTTGAAGGTGTGGGAAGGGTTACTATAACTGTTTAATTTTTATTTTTCCCCTCAGTCATAAGAAATTCTTTTATATATGCTGTTATAAAATCCTTTATAGTTATTCCGTTCTTAGCACAATATGCCTTTAATTTTGAATGTATGTCAGGAGGGAGGTCAAAATTTACACGTTTGCTTTTTTCAGTATTCATGGTCAGTTTAATCATAAACTCAAATGAGTTTATGATTAAACCAGATTTTTTTTTTTTAATCTAGTTTGTTAGGAGATAAAATGGATCTTTTTGCAATAGCTACGTCAAATTTTACACACGCATTGCGTCAGGCTATCACTACTGCTTCTTACCAAGGTAAAAATTATGATAATGGAGTGAAAGCTAAGGAGGGACTAATCCGAAGCCAAAGATTGATACAATATTTTCACGATGGACTAAAACAAATGTTGTATGACGAAATATCCAATTATACTAATCTCTCCACCCTAAGCTGGCAAATTTATCCTCCATTAGGACAAACAAATCCCGAATTAAAAATCTACGGAGAGTTAAAAGGCAAAGATCAAGATATTGTTTTTCTAAATCAACCTTGCCAAACAGAATACATAGAATCACTGAAATCAGATGACAGCGTTGGATTTCAAGCTTCCAATAGCTCAATTATTGTAGGTGTCCGTAGCCAAATGAGTAGTATTAACAAAAATTTTGATACTCTAATGGAAAGAGCCATTGCTGAGGCTGTTAATCTTAATTTAAGACTTCCAAATGCTACTCTTGTTGAGTTGTATATAATTCCTCTCCAAGAAATTGATAACAATTCAGCACAAAAAAATAAATTTCAGACAGAAAAAAATAAAGTAAATATTGAAAAATTTATTAACCAATTTTACTCAACTACTAGTCATGATGGAATCATAAATAACTACATGATGGATGCGGCATGTCTCCTTATTCTAGACTTAAACAACCCAGGATATTATATTAAAAATAGCAATCAATTGAGCTCCCTCGGCTATCCAGCTGAAATTTGTAGCAAATTTGAATTAATTCAACCTGATGGTTTTTCTTCACGGATAATTGAATGCTATCTTCAAAACAATCCTCATTACAGCAATTCATAATGTTTATCAAAAAAGGTGCTAGATAAATATTTCATATTTATCACCTCCTCTTCTAAGGCTATTAATGATTCAGGAATTGTAAAATTTTCAATAAAATTTTTCTGATAGCATTGGTAGCCTCCTTCAATTTCAAAGGAGGTTAATTTTGCATATTTCCAAAAAAACTGACTATTTAATATTTTCTGAATAAAGCTGAGAGACACTCCTTTAGGCTTTAAAGCATAACCATTAGAGAACAAACTATCAGTTGTATCAAGCATAAACTGGGGAAAATTATTAAATGTTTTCGTTAATAATTTATCCTTTATTGACTTCATACTCTGGGTTCTACCCCATTCATACCATACACTACCTTTTTTAAAAGAACTCCTTAATTTCAATTCATTTTTCCATAACCTTAATGCTAAATAAGTCTGCGGATATATGTCTTGAAATTTTTCTTCAGTAAATGGTCTAAACTTATTTTCTTCAATCTCATATGGGAAAATAATACCTCTAGAATTATTTTCTATATCTACATCTGAATTTAATTCAGAAATTTTTATTAATGGCTTAATAACTCCTGACTCAATAATCAACTTTTGCCCAGAAGGGGATTGTGAAACCCATTGCCCATTTTCATTAAAAACTGTGAATGCCTTATCTTTTAATGTTGCAACTCCAACAAAAATATCACATAAATCGCCTAATCGGATACCAGAGGACTCCGTTTTTCGTAAAAAAAACAATTGCGATGGAGTCCCTAGCCTCCATTTTTCAGGATCTAAGACGTCGTTTTTCATTTCACAGAATATTGAGTCTTTCACATAATTAAAAGTTAACTGCTCCTCTTTTGACAAAAATAATAAACATGTATATGCACTTACATCTTCAAAAATATGATTACTTCCAAAAGTATTAATTTGATATAAATGTTTAGATATGTGATATCTAATTTTTTTTGCAGCTATTGATGTAAAAAAATTGTTTTGTGTAATTACTCCAACTAAACCATTTTGATTTAATCTATTTAGCATATGAAAAAGAAATAGAGGGGCAGTTCCCAATGCTCCTGAGAACACTTCTTTAAATTTAGTTTTTAAATATTCCCTTTCAGTTATTGTAATGTTTTGTAATTTAACATACGGGGGATTCGTAATAAATACATCGTACTTTTTATTATCTATAAAAAAATCCACTAAAGAGGCATTTAACCGAATATCAAATACATTAATATCATTTCTTTTTAAGAATAGATAGATGTTACTCATAGACAACAAAAGAGAAACTTCATCCTTATCAGAAATGTAAATATTATTATTAAAAATAAAATATAAATCAATGCCATACTTAGTTAACTCAAGAGCAACATCAATAGCAAAAGTTCCACTACCTGAGCAAGGATCACAAAAAGTCAAATCAATGATTTTTCTTTCTTGTTTTTTAAGCTTTTTAAAAATCGTATAAATAATTTCCTGTCGGATATTTTTAGGGGTATATGTAATTCCGAATTTAGTTTGTTTACTTTTCGGATGTAACCTATTGAAAATTCGAGCATCTAACTCAATCGTTCCATATTCTTCAAAAAAATTAAATGCTTCCTCAATACGCTCAAATGAATCTTTTTGAAATATTAATCCATTATGTGCTTGAACCCAATTTTTAAAATTATTAAATTCCATATAAACTCATTTACTCATTTACTCATTTAATTCTAACAAATCCTGTATTACCTTGTAAACCATTTTTACTTAAATAGCACACTTTATACTGTAGATCATAGCCTGCATCCAACCACATATATGCTTCTCGGCACACACCACCTACAAATCACGCAAAACCAAAACTTAGATTCCGTGTGTAGGTTGTATGCAGTACGCACGCAGTCTTTCTAAGACTACTTTCCTTCCCAGCCAAACCAAAGGTCGTCTGAAACCCATTTTCAGACGACCTTTTGCCCCTTCGCCAAACAAGAATTCCCGCCACCCTCTCCCCAAACGTCTCCCGAACCAGTAAACTCCCCATATTTCAACAACTTCTTGGAAACCAACCATGTCCCGTATCCATCCGCTCCACCTGTTCCCGCCCCACATCGCCGAACGCGGTCTGCTGTATTTTCAGCAGGGCAAGGTTCGCGATGTCCAAAAAACTTCCGCCGGGCGTTATCGGGCGGAGGTGTGCGGTTCGGAAAACTATTCGGTATGGCTGAAGCTGGATAGTGATTTGTACATTAAGGACGGGGGCTGCGATTGTCCTTATGGCTGGGCGTGCAAGCATATGGCGGCGTTGTGGTATGCGGTGCGCGCTCAAACGCCAGACGGGCAGCCTGACGAATCTGACGCGCAACAGTCTAAAAAGGGCGGCAATCCGTATCGGCAGCAGCTCTCCAAAATCTTTTCCCGAACCCGATATTATGATTACTACGAAGCCGCCGATTTGGGCTTCAGGCTGCAAAACTGGTTGGAAGATGTGGCGCAGGAGGGGACGGAGGCGTTACAGCAGGCTTTGCCTCTGTTGATACCGCGTTTGCAGGATGCTTTTGAAAAGGCGGACGATTCGGACGGTATGTTGGGCGATGCTATGTATATGGCAATCGACCTGCTGGAAGAGGCGGTCATGGAAAACGTCCCGAAGCGTTTGATTAATTTTTTGGACAAATGTTTGGACGACAGCCGCTATTTTGATTTCTCCGAGGCAGGCAATAAAATCTACCAAATCCGCGCCCGAATCTGGCGGCTGCGCGGCGAATGGCAGGCGTGGCAAGATTATGTGGCTAAACGTTTGGCTGTTACCAAGTCGGGTTGGGAACATGAATTTTGGGCACTCGAAGGCTGGCAGGTTTTGCAGGCGAAAGGCGATACTGCTGCCGCGCAGGATTATTTCAGACGACATCTGCACCTGCCGCAATTCAGACAAATCGCGGTAGAACAAGCTGTCGGTCAACAAGACTGGGCAGAAGCGGAACGCCTCTTGCGTGAAGGCATCAAGATTGCCAAAGCTGAGGGAACCCCCGGCACAGCGCACAAATGGAAGCTGCAATTGTTTGATGTATTGAAGGAAACCGGTAAAAATGTACGCGAAATCGCAGCGGATTTGGCGTTTTCCACCAGCCTTTCATTGCCGCATTATGAAGCGTGGAAAGCCACGTTTTCCGCCGCTGAATGGCCAAATGAATTCAACCGCCTGCTTGCACGCTTGTCGGGTCAATATTCGCTGCAAGCTGAAATATTCGAGCATGAACAGGAATTTGACCGGCTGCTCGCCCTATTGCAGCAACACCTTTCGTTGTACATGATGGAACGTTTTGCCCCGTCTTTCCCCGAACCGTATCACGACCGAATCGTAGCTTGTTACCTGAAAATCTTTGCGGCTGAAATCGACGAAGCAAGCAACCGTAAGCAATACCGCCAGCTCTTGAACCAATTAAAAGTCCTCCGTCGCCAATATTCCGCACAACGGCAGGCGATGGAAGACTTCGCCGACGAAATCAGGGAACGATATAGCGAAAAACCGCGCCGGCCAGCGCTGTTGGAAGAATTGGATCGGGCGGGGTTTTAGGGTGCGGGCTGCCGAATTGGGCAACGCCGCACATCACACACCAGCAAATCACGCAAACTTGGAATCCGTGTGCAGCCTTTCTAAACTACTCCCTTCTCAACCAAACCAAAGGTCGTCTGAAACTCATTTTCAGACGACCTTCACATACCATGTGCAATACTTCCGAATAAGCTACGCCGCCAATCGTGCCATCATACGCACGAAGCTTTCCCGCCTATCCGCACACCTTTCCTGCTTTCAGACGACCTTTTGTCATTTTGTAAAGCAAGGATAAGAAAATTATGAAAGAATACCTGTTTGGCTTAATTGCCCTTGCTGCCTGATATGAAGAGGGTTACTCTTCTGCATAAATTTGATTTGATTACCCGGTCGGGGTTAAACGTAAAGGAACTATGATGAAAAAATACCTTATGCTATTTGCTCTTTTCGCTGCTGCTGGCGCTCAGGCAAAAGAATTTTTCCGTGTGACTGATTTGCCCGACGGCTGGCAGGCGCATATTTCTGTCGAGGGCTGCAAAGACAATCATTGCAGCGGCAAAGGCGCAGTGTTTTTGTATCACCCTAAGAAGGAAACCACAAATGTTTTTAAGAGTGACGACCTGATATTTGAACGCGGCGAAGGCAGCAAAATCTCTGCGGCAAAAAGCCCTTTGATTATGAAAGACTTCACCTTTGACGGACGCAAGGATATTGCCGTTGCAACCGGCAATAAAGGCCCTAAAAACTCTCCTACATACGACATCTACGAGCAAGGCGAGTATGGTGATTTTAGCCAAAGTTATTCACTGACTGAATTGACCAAGAATTACATGGGGATGTTCCGCGTCGACAACAAACAAAAAGCCCTGATTGTGACGAATGAAGTCGACTGCTGCACCCGCATCGAAGAACGCTACCGTTACAACCACGATGAGTATAGTCTGGTGCCGTTCTACTCCCGTTCAGTCGATACCTCCGACGAGGACAAATTCGTGGTAACTGAAACCCGAACCGACCGTCGTGGCAACGAGAAAACCACTACCCGAACCTACACGCCCGCACAATGGCAGCGTCTGAATAAATAATCCGGTCAGACCGGATATGAATCCGCCACATGGCTGGCGGATGGTGCGAACGCAAAGGTCGTCTGAAAACTTGAGATTCAGGTTTTCAGACGACCTTTATCATAGAAAAAAGCCCGCAAATCCCTTACAATACGCCCCTAAAATTTTGAAAGCACACAAGAATCATGGAAGCCGAAGTAATCAACCAGCTCAACAACACCCTGAACGATTTGGAAAAGCGCAGCGAAGACATCCGCGTCTATATGGACTATCAGGGCAAGAAAGACCGATTGGAAGAAGTCATCGGCCTTTCCGAAGACCCTGAGCTGTGGAACGACCCGAAACGCGCCCAAGAAATCGGCAAAGAGCGCAAAATCCTCGAAGGCATCGTGTTGACGCTCGACAACATTGCGACGGGCATCGAAGATAACCGAATGTTGATTGAAATGGCTGTTGAAGAAAACGACGAAGAAGGTTTCGCCGCCGTGCAGGAAGACGTGGCAGGACTGGAAAAACAGATGGCGGATTTGGAATTCAAGCGGATGTTCAACCAACCCGCCGACCCGAACAACTGTTTTATCGACATCACCGCAGGCGCGGGCGGTACGGAAGCGGAAGACTGGGCGGGCATGCTGTTCCGCATGTACAGCCGCTACGCCGAGCGCAAAGGCTTCAAAATCGAAATCCTTGAAGAAGACGACGGCGAAATCGCAGGCATCAACCGCGCCACCATCCGTCTGGAAGGCGAATACGCCTATGGCCTCTTGCGCACCGAAACCGGCGTTCACCGCCTGGTGCGCTACTCGCCGTTTGACTCGAACAACAAACGCCACACCTCGTTTGCCTCTGTGTTCGTCTATCCCGAAATTGACGATTCCATCGAAATCGAAATCAACCCCGCCGATTTGCGTATCGACACCTATCGCGCATCGGGTGCGGGCGGTCAGCACATCAACAAAACCGACTCCGCCGTGCGTATTACACACGAACCGACGGGGATTGTGGTGCAGTGTCAAAACGACCGTTCGCAACACGCCAACAAAGCCGCCGCGATGGAAATGTTGAAATCCAAACTGTATGAATTGGAAATGCGCAAACGCAACGAAGAGAAACAGGCGTTGGAAGAAGGCAAGTCCGATGTGGGTTGGGGCAGCCAAATCCGTTCGTACGTTTTGGACTCCTCTCGCATCAAAGACTTGCGCACGGGCTACGAAGTCGGCAACACCAAAGCCGTATTGGACGGCGATTTGGACGGCTTCATCGAAGCCAGCCTGAAACAGGGCGTGTAAACCTCAAAATATGAAAAGGTCGTCTGAAAACCAAGATTCATGGTTTTCAGACGACCTTTTTTATTTCCTGAATTCGGTTTCAGTCCGAATTATTTACATTTTTCTTTAGCCGCATTGACGGCGGCGGTCAGGCTTTTTTCGTTGACTTCGCCGGTGATGGTTTGTTTGTGGCCGCATTTCGGGGCTTCGACAACAGTGAACGGCAATACGCCGACGTTGTTGCCGTAAGACTTCATGAAATTGCGGCTGTCCGCGCCGGTATAACGCCAAACATGATAGCTGACGGGGGTTTGTTTCAGGAATTTGCCGATGTTGTCGGAAGTATCCAACGCAATACCGACCATATCGACGCTGCCTTTTTTCTGCGCTTTATACCAAGCGGACATGGCGGGCATTTCCTTACGGCACGGCCCGCACCAAGTCGCCCACAGGTTCACCACGCGCACGGGGGCTTTGAGCGATTGCAGGCTTTGCGGCTTGTTGTCGTTCCAGCCTGCCAGCGGGTCGGCGGGAAACGCAGGGGCAGACAGGGCGGCAGTCATCAAAACAGAGGCAAGCAATAATTTTTTCATAAGTTCCATCCTTTGCATCAATCAGATGATGGCATTGTAACCCCTTTCAGCGTGCTGTCTATGGAGAAAATGAAGATGTTGGATTTTAGCGGTAAAAAATGACGATTATTGGGTGATAAGTTGAGGAAATCTCCAATGCAGCCGATAATATAGTGGATTAACTTTAAACCAGTACGGCGTTGCCTCGCCTTGTCCTGATTTAAAGTTAATCCACTATAAAGCCCATCAGCAAAATCTATAAACATCGGAGAACTCTATGTCGTCTGAATTCACGCTCTACCATAATCCGCGTTGCAGCAAATCGCGCGCCGCTTTCGACCTGCTCGAAGCGCGCGGCATCAAAGCCGAAGTCGTCAAATACCTCGACACTCCGCCGGATTTGGCGACACTGCAAGACATCTTTGCCAAGCTGGACTTGGAATCCGTGCGCGGCATGATGCGCGTCAAAGACGACTTATACAAAGAACTCGGTTTGGACAAGCCCGACCTCGACAACCAAGCCCTGCTCGAAGCCATCGCCGCCCACCCTGCCCTGCTCGAACGCCCCATCCTGACCACACAGGACAAAGCCGCCATCGGCAGACCGCTCGAAAACATCGAAGCCCTGTTGGACTGAAGCGCGGGAAGGCCGTCCCTACATGATTTCCCTGTTCCGCAGCCGCAACGGCTTGCGCTACTACCTCTTTCGCGGCATAGGCCTGAGTATCCTGCTGGTACTCGGCATATTCGGCGAGGGCGCATGGCAGGTGTACCACACCGGCTCGCAGCCCCTGCCCGGTCATGTCCGCGCCGATGCCGCCCTCGTGCTCGGCGCCGCCGCGTGGGACAAACGGCCTTCGCCCATCTTCCGCGAACGCATCAACCACGCCATCACCCTCTACCAAAGCCACCGCGTCGAAAAAATCGTTTTTACCGGCGGAACACCCAAAAAAGGCTACATGACCGAAGCCGAAGTCGGTCGGCGCTACGCCCTCAAACAAGGCATACCCGCGCACAACATCCTCTTTGAAAACACCTCGCGCAACACCTACGAAAACATCCGCAACATCCGCCCGATACTGCGCGCCGAGGGCATCGGAAGCATCATCATCGTCAGCGACCCCTACCACCTCGCCCGCGCCCTCGAAATCGCCTCCGACCTCGACATCGAAGCCTACATCTCCGCCACGCCGACCACGCGGTTCGACCAAAGCAAGGAAAAAAACAAATTCCTGCTTCAAGAAAGCTACGCACTCTTCCTCTACCGCATCGGCAAATGGAGCGATGCGGTTTGGAATTGGATAAGCAGTTGAGCCTTGGGCAAGCCATACAAAAGGCCGTCTGAATCTTCAGACGGCCTGAGCCTATGATTTTTGCAGCCGCTATTTCAATCGGATGTAAAACGTACCGTCCGGCACGACGGGCAGGTATTTGCGGTAGAAGTCCAGATAGGTCTTGTTTGGGTCTATGTCGGCAAACTGCTGCGGATACAGGGTTTTGGCGATAAATTGCGCGCTGGCCAAATCGGTGAGCGAGCGGGAGGCGGTGTGGTAGATGCCGTAAACGCGTTTGTTTTTGACGGCAGGAATGTCCGCCCAGCCTTTGCGTTTGACAAATCCGGCCAGGCGGCGTTGCGCATCGGCCTGGCTGATGCCTATGCCCATCGCCATAATGCCAGGCTTGTCTTTATGGCCGTTTTCCGTCCCCGAAATGACGATGACGTCGGGTTTGGCCGTCAGGAATTTTTCAGGGTTTATCGGTCCCCAGTTTTTAACGTAAGGCGCGGCGATATTGTTGCCGCCTACTGTGTCGGCAATCGCGCCCCACATATCTTTGCCGAAGGTGTAGCTGTATTCGGACGGGCCTTTATCGCCGAACTCGATATAGATTTTCGGTTTGGACTGCTTGGCGCGCGCGACGCGTTTTTGGATATCGGCAATGCCTCGGGCGTATTCGGCGGCAATTTTTTGGGCGCGCGCCTGCGTACCGTTGAGTTCGCCGAAAATTTCCGCACTGCGCGTGTGCCGCGCGACGGTTTCGGCGTTGAAATCGACCACGACGACGGGTATGCCTGCCGCTTTAATGCGCGGCAGGTGGGTGGCGACGGCCTTATACTGCCAGTCGGCCAGAATCAATACGTCCGGCTTGAGCGCGAGCGTTTTCTCCAGTGAAAACGTGCCGGTGTTGATGTTGCCGATGTCCGCAATGTTTTGCAGCGTAGGCAGCTTCTGTTTGAACATCGCCCAGCTGCCGGGATTGAATTTCTCCCAAAACTCACGCGAAATGCCGATGACGTTTTTAAATTTGTCCGCGCCCGTTACCGCGATATAGTCGGGATAGTAAAACGCCAAAACCGCGCGTTTAACAGGGACATCGACTTTGACTTCGCGTCCCAATACGTCTTTGATAGTTTTGATTTCGGCTTGGGCAAAAAGGGGCAGGAGGGCGAGGGCGACAAATAAAGCGCGTTTGTTCATGAGCGGATACTTTCAAAGAAATGATTATCATTTGTCTTGTTTTCAGGAGAAAAGTTCCCAGACGGTCCTTCTGCGCCGACATTATTTTCAGACGGCCTTACATTGTTTAAACCTTGCCGAAAAAGTAAAATACCTGTTTTCAAAGACTTTGGAGCCATCATGACCGTCAAAACCCGTTTCGCCCCCAGCCCCACCGGCTACCTGCACATCGGCGGCGTGCGCACCGCCTTGTTTTCATGGGCGTTTGCCCGCCATCACAAAGGCAAGTTCCTATTGCGTATCGAAGACACCGACTTGGCGCGTTCCACCGCCGAATCCGTCAACATCATCCTTGACGGCATGAAATGGGTCGGTCTCGATTACGACAACGCCGACAACGTCGTGTACCAAACCCGCCGTTTCGACCGCTATAAAGAAGTCATCGCCGAACTCTTGGAAAAAGGCGCCGCCTACTACTGCTATTGCAGCAAAGAAGAGCTGGAGGCCATGCGCGAGAAAGCCGAAAAAGAAGGCACGGCGACTTACGACCGCCGCTGGCGCCCCGAAGCAGGCAAAACCCTGCCCGAAATCCCTGCCGACGTTCAACCCGTCGTCCGTTTCAAAACGCCTTTAGACGGCGTTACCAAGTGGACGGATTTGGTCAAAGGCGAAATCTCCATTCCCAACGAAGCACTCGACGACCTGATTATCGCCCGCGCCGACGGCACGCCGACCTACAACTTCTGCGTCGTGGTGGACGACTACGACATGGGCGTTACCCACGTTATCCGCGGCGACGACCATGTGAACAATACCCCGAAACAAATCAATATCTTAAAAGCCATCGGCGCGAACCTGCCCGAATACGGCCACCTGCCCATGATTCTCAACGAACAAGGCAAAAAAATCTCCAAACGCAGCGGCGATACCGTCGCCATCACCGATTTCGGCGCGATGGGCATCCTGCCCGAAGCCATGCTCAACTATCTGGCGCGTTTGGGCTGGGCACACGGCGACGACGAGTTCTTTACGATGGAACAATTCATCGAATGGTTTGATTTGAAAGACGTTTCCCCGTCTCCAAGCCGCATGGACTTGAAAAAGCTCTACTGGATTAACGGCGAACACATCAAAATCACGCCCAACGAAAAACTCGCCGAACTTGTTAAACCCCGCCTTGCCCTGCGTGACATTTATGACACGGCAAAACCCGCGTTGGAAGACGTGTTGGCACTGGTCAAAGACCGCGCCCAAGACCTGAACACGCTCGCCGACGAGTGCCTCTACTTCTATGTCAAACAAACACCTGCCGAAGCGGACGTACAGAAACATTGGGACGACGAAGCCGCCGCCCGTATGCTGCGCTTCGCCGAACGCCTCGAAGGGCTGGAAGACTGGAACGCCGAAGCCATCCACGACCTGTTCAAACCCTTCTGCGACGAAGAAGGCATCAAAATGGGCAAACTCGGCATGCCCCTGCGCCTCGCCGTCTGCGGCACGGCGAAAACGCCCAGCGTCGATGCCGTGTTGGCATTAATCGGCAAGGAAGAAGTGTTGAAACGGATACGTTCTTAAAACGTTGAAAAGGTCGTCTGAAAATTTTCAGACGACCTTTTTTAGTTTCGCAGAAACTTATTCTTCGCTTTGATTTTTATCTTTTTTGCGCCATAAGCCTTTAAACAGCGCGCCAGCCCCAATCACGCCGACAGCAATCAATTTGCCGAATTTGGCGAGCAATGCGCCTGCAAGAGCCAGCAAGCCCAGTTTTTTCGCAGCCAATCCGCCGACTAAGGCAGCCAATCCGTATTCCGCCACTTTGTCGGTCGCGGCATTGAAATCGCTGTAACGCTTGCCTTCGTTGAATTCGATATTGCCCAATAATTCCCGTGCGATAGGTTTGTATTGGTCTACGCTGTTCAAATCGGTGACCATAGTCAGTTCGATAAAACCTTCGCGGCCGAGCTGGTAAGTGTTGTAGTTGATGGCAGGATTTTGGTCGGGTTTGTTTTTCTCCCAAACGTCAATCGACCAAATCAGGCGATGGGTAGCCGCATCATATTGCGGTTTTTCCACCCAGCCGCGCGTTTCCAATTCAGGCAGGTTGCGGGCGGCACGTTCTTTGTTTTGCTCCTCAGAACCTTCTTTCAGCTGCTTGAGCATGCCTTCGACATCCCATTCTTTGGCATCATCGTCTTTGATGTAACCGGAATCATTGAAATTCAAATCGACCCACCAAGGGGCTGCGCTGTCTTTATTTTTTTGCTCCGGAATAATCAGCCCGTAGCGGTCGGGATTTGTGCCATTACCCCATTCTTCCATCAAGCTGTTGGCGGCATCTTTTTTAATAAAGACCATTTTGGCGGGCAATTTCAACTTTGCCTGATTATCCAAATCGATGACTGCCGGGCCGACGACCATCTGTTTGGCAATCTCTTCCTCTGAAGCAGTTGAAGCGTTTTTCGAATTTGGCGCAGATGCCTCGACGGCAGAAGCAGTATCCGGTTTGGCGGCATACGCAGGTAAGGTTTGAATAGATAACAAGGCTGCCAAAACAGCGCAGGCAAGACGGTTGCTTTTCATTATAGGTTTCCATACAAAATGGGTTAAAAAATGCGGACAGCCGAGACACTATACGCTCCGGCATGACCAAAGGAGGAGGTTTGCAATAATCAAACCCATGTTTGCATATTAATATGCCTATGGTTTGAAAAAAATGCAGATAAATTTTCCGATTGGCAGCAATTTGCTACCCAAAGGTATAGGCAGCGTTTTCGTCGGCTTACCGGACTGACTGGACGAATATTTCGAGCATTTTCGCAGTATCACGCCGCAACGTTCCCGCCAATCAAAAAGGTCGTCTGAAAACCGGAAATTCCCATTTTCAGACGACCTTTTCATGTTTCAGCTCCTATCAAGCGTCAATGTTTTGCGCAATCAGGGCGTTGTTTTCGATGAAGGCGCGGCGCGGTTCGACTTCGTCGCCCATCAGGGTAACGAATACTTCGTCGGCGGCGATGGCGTCTTCGATGCGCACTTTCAACAGACGGCGTACTGCGGGATCCATCGTGGTTTCCCAGAGCTGTTCGGGGTTCATCTCGCCCAAACCTTTGTATCGCTGGATGGACATGCCTTTTTGGGCGTTTTGGAGCAGGATGTTCAGCGCGGTTTCAAAGCTGTCCACATCGTACTCGTTCTCGCCTTTGTAGAGCTTGGCGCCCTCGCCGACTAAGCCTTTAAGCGCAGCGGCGGTTTGAGTGAGGGTTTGGTAGGCTTTGCTGTTGAGGAACTTGGGTTCGATGTAGCTGACCATGACGTTGCCGTGCAGCTTGCGGGTGATTTTGATGAAGCGGTTGCCTTCGTGCCCTTCGATGCGTTCGAGGGCGACTTCTTTTTCGTCGAGCAGACCGGAAAGTTCGGCAACGGCTTTATCGGCGTTTTCAGACGACGTCAAATCGATGGGCGACGCGTGCAGCATGGCGCGTAGGACGAGTTCGTCCACGAAGCGGCTTTCCTGTTCGATGACGGTTTTCGCCAACAGGAATTGTTTGGCGGTGTCGGCAAGTTCTGCGCCTTCGATGGTGCGGCCGTCTGAAACGATTTTGGCTTTTTCCAAGGCAAGACCGAGCAGCCATTGGTCTTTTTCAAGTTCGTCTTTGAGGTAACGCTCTTGCTTGCCGTATTTGGCTTTGTAGAGCGGCGGCTGGGCGATGTAGATGTAGCCGCGTTCGACCAGTTCGGGCATTTGGCGGTAGAAGAAGGTCAGGAGCAGGGTGCGGATGTGCGCGCCGTCCACGTCGGCATCGGTCATGATGATGATGCGGTGGTAACGCAGTTTTTCGGGGTTGAACTCTTCTTTGCCGATGCCTGCGCCCAGCGCGGTAATCAGGGTGGCGACCTCTTGGCTGGCAAGCATTTTTTCAAAACGGGCTTTTTCAACGTTCAGGATTTTGCCTTTGAGCGGCAAAATGGCTTGGAATTTGCGGTCGCGGCCTTGTTTGGCAGAACCGCCTGCAGAATCGCCCTCGACCAGATAAAGTTCTGACAAGGCAGGGTCTTTTTCTTGGCAGTCGGCGAGTTTGCCGGGCAGTCCCAAGCCGTCCATCACGCCTTTGCGGCGGGTGATTTCGCGGGCTTTGCGGGCGGCTTCGCGCGCGCGGGCGGCATCGACGATTTTGCTGGTGATGATTTTGGCTTCGTTCGGATTTTCTTCAAGGAAGTCGGTCAAGGCTTGGTTAATGACTTCGTTGACGACGGGGCCGATTTCGCTGGAAACCAGTTTGTCTTTGGTTTGCGACGAGAATTTGGGGTCGGGCAGTTTGACGGACAACACGCAGGTCAAACCTTCGCGCATATCGTCGCCTGCGGTTTCAACTTTGGCTTTTTTGGCGACTTCGTTGGCTTCGATGTAGCTGTTGATGGTGCGCGTCATCACTTGGCGCAATGCAGTCAAGTGCGTACCGCCGTCGCGCTGCGGGATGTTGTTGGTGAAGCACTGCACGCTTTCCTGATAGCTGTCGTTCCACTGCATTGCGCACTCGACGCTCATGCCGTCTTTCTCGCCGAACGCGTAGAAGATTTTTTCGTGCAACGGCGTTTTTTTGCGGTTCATGTATTGCACGAACCCAGCCACGCCGCCGGAAAGGGCGAAGCTTTCGTGTTTGCCGTCGCGTTCGTCGGTCAATTCGATGTCCACGCCGTTGTTCAGGAAGGAAAGTTCGCGGATGCGTTTGGCGAGGATGTCGAAGCTGTATTCGACGTTGCCAAAGGTTTCCGCGCTGGCGAGGAAGCGCACAGTCGTGCCTTTTTTATCGGAATCGCCGACCACTCTTAACGGCTCTTCGGTTTCGCCGCGCACGAAGCGGACGAAGTGTTCTTTGCCGTCGCGGTAGATGGTCAGCGTTACCCAGTCGGACAGCGCGTTGACGACGGACACGCCCACGCCGTGCAGACCGCCGGAGATTTTGTAGCTGTTGTTGTCGAACTTGCCGCCCGCGTGCAATACGGTCATGATGACTTCGGCGGCAGAGCGTCCTTCTTTCGGGTGGATGCCGGTGGGCATGCCGCGCCCGTTGTCGGCCACACTGACGGAATTGTCGGCATGGATGGTTACGGTGATTTTGTCGCAATGGCCGGCGAGGGCTTCGTCGATGGCATTGTCCAATACTTCGAACACCATGTGGTGCAGGCCGCTACCGTCCTGCGTGTCGCCGATATACATACCGGGGCGTTTGCGTACCGCTTCCAAGCCTTCCAGCACTTGTATGCTGTCGGCGCCGTATTCTTCGTGTTTTTGGTCAGTCATGGTCTTTATCTGTAAGATTTTTTTAAAAGAATTTCTGCTGAGGTCGTCTGAACGACAGTTGGGCGCGCCACCCAGACGGTCAAGCTGTCCGACGGACGGAAATAGACCGCCATTATACCTGATTCTGCTGGAAAATTCAGCAGCTTAGCACGTTTGCAGCGAGCTTTCGGGGCGGCAAAGTTCCGTTATCAAACTGCATCGTCTTCAGTCTGCTTCGGTTTGTCCGCCGTTCCATCTGGGCACGCCTTCGGTTTCGATGCCGAACATATCCAAAGCATGTGCCACGCTGTGGGTAATGATGTCGTCAACGGTTTGCGGCTGCTGATACATGGCGGGGATGGGCGGGAAAATAATGCCGCCCATTTCGGTCACTCGGCGCATGTTTTCAATATGGGCAAGGTTTAACGGCGCTTCACGCACCATCAGCACCAACCGCCGGCGTTCTTTCAAAACCACATCGGCAGCGCGGGTCAAAAGATTGTCGCCGAATCCGTGTGCGACGGATGCCAGCGTCCGCATGGAGCAAGGCGCAATCAACATCCCGTCCGTTTTAAACGAGCCGCTGGCAATGCGTTCGCCGACGTGGTTGACGGAATACACGACATCGGCGAGCGCATAGACTTCTTCTTTTGTGTAGCCCGTTTCCAAAGCGCGTGTCATTTCCGCACCTTTGGAAACCACCAAATGCGTTTCGACGTCGTGTGCGCGCAAAAGCTGTAAGGCTTTGACTCCATATTGGAAACCGCTGGCACCGCTGATGCCGATAATCAGGCGTCGGGTCATAAATAATCTTTCTGTGGGTCGTCTGAAAAATAACCGAGGGGGTTCATTATAGTAAAAATCGCCACTTGGAATAACACAGCAATACAAATTGTCGGCGCTTGTGAATATCCGATAGAATACTGTTTTTTCATTCTTAGGGTCGTCTGAAAGGGACACGATATGGCAAAAGCAAAAGGCGGTTTGGGCCGCGGTTTAGATTCCCTGATTTCCAACGGCGTGGACAACAGCAGCAGCGACCGCCTGACTACCGTCGCCATCAACGACATCCAACCCGGCCGCTATCAGGCGCGGGTACAGATGGACGACGAAGCCTTGCAGGAGCTGGCGGATTCGATTAAAGCGCAAGGCGTTATCCAACCGGTTATCGTGCGCGAACACGGCCTTTCCCAATACGAACTGATTGCCGGCGAACGCCGCTGGCGCGCATCCCAGCTCGCCGGGCTGACCGAAATTCCGGTCGTCATCAAAACCATCAGCGACGAAACCGCGCTGGCAATGGGTTTGATTGAAAACCTGCAACGCGAAAACTTAAACCCGATTGAAGAAGCGCAAGGTTTGAAACGCCTTGCCGACGAATTCGGGCTGACTCACGAAACCATCGCCAAGGCGGTCGGCAAAAGCCGCAGCGCCATTTCCAACAGCCTGCGCCTGTTGAGCCTGCCCGAGCCTGTCCAAGAAATGCTCTACCACCGCCATCTTGAGATGGGACACGCCCGCGCCCTGCTGACCCTGCCTGTGGTCGAGCAGCTCGAATTGGCGCAAAAGGCTGTGAAAAACGGTTGGTCGGTACGCGAAGTCGAACGCCGCAGCCAAGCCGCCCATCAGGCAAAACAGGAAATCAAAAAAACCATCAGCCCCGACATACGTCGTCTGAACGACGTATTGACCGAAAGACTGGGCGTTAACGCGGAAGTCAAAACCACCAATCACAAAAAAGGCAAAATCGTCCTCCACTTCGATACGCCGGAAACATTCGAATATCTGTTGAAACAGTTGGGTATCGATTATCAGGCGTAAGACGAAAATCAGATATCGATAAAAGCCTTTTCAACCACCTTTCAAGCCGGATTTTGCATGATGCGAAATTCGGCTTTTTCAATGTAGACCAACGTTTAACATGTTATAGTGGATTAAATTTAAATCAGGACAAGGCGACGAAGCCGCAGATAGTACAGATAGTACGGAACCGATTCACTTGGTGCTTTAAGCACCTTAGAGAATCGTTCTCTTTGAGCTAAGGCGAGGCAACGCCGTACTGGTTTAAAGTTAATCCACTATAAAAAAGGTCGTCTGAAAACCCTTGTTTCAGGTTTTCAGACGACCTTTTGTCTTGTTTCAAACCGCTTTAATCAGTCATTGAACCGTTTGAACACCAGCGTACCGTTGGTACCGCCGAAGCCGAAGGAATTGGAGATGGCAACGTCGATTTTCGCGTCGCGCGCTTCGTTGGCGCAGTAGTCCAAATCACAGCCCGCTTCTATGTCTTGTTCGAAGATGTTGATGGTCGGCGGGGATTTTTGCTCGTGTACCGCCAACACGCTGTACAACGCTTCCACGCCGCCTGCCGCACCGAGTAAGTGGCCGGTCATAGATTTGGTGGAGTTGACGATAACTTTGCGTGCATGGTCGCCCAGCGCGCGTTTGAGCGCTTTGGTTTCGTTGGCATCGCCCAGCGGGGTGGACGTGCCGTGTGCGTTGACGTAATCGACGTCTTCGGGATTCAGTCCGGCATCTTTCAGCGCGCGGGTAACCGCCAACGCAGGGCCTTCTTCGTTCGGCGCGGTGATGTGGTAGGCATCGGAACTCATGCCGAAGCCGACGATTTCGGCGTAGATTTTCGCACCGCGTTTTTTGGCGTGTTCCAATTCTTCCAACACCAGCACGCCCGCGCCTTCGCCGATAACGAAACCGTCGCGGCCTTTGTCCCACGGACGGGAAGCTGTGGCGGGATCGTCGTTGCGGGTGGAAAGGGCTTTCATGGCAGCGAAGCCGCCGACGCCCAAAGTGCTGATCGCGCCTTCGGCACCGCCTGCAATCATCACGTCGGCGTCGCCGTATTTAATCAGTCGGGCGGAGTCGCCGATGGAGTGTGCGCCGGTGGTACAGGCGGAAACCATGCCGTAGCTGGGGCCGCGGTAGCCTTTGAGGATGGTAACGTGACCCGCAATCAGGTTAATCAGCGAACCGGGAATGAAGAAAGGATTGATTTTGCGCGCGCCGCCTTCGATAACGGCTTTACCGGTGGCTTCGATGCTGGGCAGACCGCCGATACCGGAACCGATATTCACGCCGACACGGTCTTTGTCGAGGCTTTCCAATGCGTCCAAACCGGCATCGTCAATGGCTTGCAGCGCGGCGGCGATGCCGTAGTGGATGAACACGTCCATGCGGCGGGCTTCTTTCGCGCTGATGTATTGACCGATGTCGAAGTCGCGCACTTCGCCGGCGATTTGGCTGTTGATGTCGGATGCGTCAAAGCGGGTAATCCGGCCGATGCCGCTTTTGCCTGCGAGCAGGTTGCTCCATGCGGTGGCGACGTCGTTGCCGACCGGTGATACTTGGCCGAGGCCTGTGATGACTACTCTTCTCTGACTCATGATAATCTCGCTGTTGGTTTTCGGTGGGATGCGGCAAGATGCCGTCTGAAAATGATAATAGCGGTTCGGAATCGGATTCCGGGCGGCTATTATAACGGATTTTGCCCCATATATATAAGGTAACAGCCTCTATTGCGCTAACGCAGCAGAGGCTGGGAATGTTTGGTGCGGCCGATTAGCCGTTGTGGGCGTTGATGTAGTCGATAGCCAGTTGTACGGTAGTGATTTTTTCGGCTTCTTCATCGGGGATTTCGCAACCGAAAGCTTCTTCCAAAGCCATAACCAATTCTACGGTGTCCAAAGAATCTGCACCCAGGTCGTCTTGGAAGGAAGATTCGTTTTTGACTTCGGCTTCGTTTACGCCCAGTTGTTCAGCAACAATTTTCTTAACTTGTTGTTCGATGTTTGACATATCAGTCGTTCCTTTTGCCTTGCGGCGGGTTGTTTAAGAGAAATAAATTCGTCGGTATTGTACCGAGTTCGGATAGAGTTTTCCATCTAAGTCTGCATTCTAACACAGATTATTCTGGAAAAACCTGTTGTTGTGCATATTAGCATAGCCTGATTTTAACCTACAAGCGGGAATTTGTTTTTGTTTGTCGTCAGACGGTTAGTATTTTTTGCCACCCACCCCGGCTTTTACGGATGTCATTTTCCGTTCCGACCGTTCTCTGCGTCCTTCACCAGCACAATCACCAATTCGCTGTCGTCGGTTATTTTGATGGCGACATATTCGCTGCCGTCCGCCTTCAGGACGCTGCCCGGCCGCAATTCCTGCCTTTTGCCGCCGTCAAACAAAAATACCGAGCTGCCTTTAGTTTGGGTAACCAGCAAGGTGTGGCCGGGGTGGTTGTGGCGGGGGATTTCCTTGCCTTTGGGCAGGGTTTCGCGGATGACGGTGTAGTTGGCGCCTTCAAAGACTTTGCCCGTGCCTTGGGCGGTTTCGGCGGCGGGCGCGGCTGCGGCGGAGAGACCGAGGAGGACGGCGAAAAGTTGGGTTTTGATGTTTTTCATGATGGTTTTCCTTTGGTTGCAGACAAAATTTATGGCGGACTAAAATCGCAATGATACGGCGTTGCCAACGCCCTTATGTACTCTAGCTGTACACAGCGGGCGTTGCTGTCTTGTCTCATTTTTATTTTAATCCACTATATGTTTCGGTCGGTTTGGGTCGTCTGAAAGCGGAATATGGCCGCGTCATTTGTTTTCGTAACCGGTTTGATTAGACTCCGTATGGCGGTTTTCGTTTCGTTCTGAATGCAAGCCTGTGGCTTACTGCCCTCTCCCTAACCCTCTCCCACGGGGAGAAGGGACGGGTTGCCGCAGCCTCGCTGTTTGCCGCATAAGCTCGAGTGCGGACTGCCATCGGTCTGAATCTTTGATTCTGCCGATCGATGCGTGTGCCTGTGGTGCTTCAAAAGGTCGTCTGAAAACGGAGCTTCAACGAAGTGAAAATTTGCCTGAACCCTAAAAGCGGCCTGCAACCCAGTCCCCTCTCCCCGTGGGAGAGGGCTAGGGAGAGGGCGGCAAACCAAAGGTTTGCTTGGGCGGTATTTTCAACGTGCAGGCTGCTTTTCGATTTTTTGCAGCTTCGGTTTTAGCTTCGCAGAAACTCTACTTCCTTCAGAAGCTCCGTTTTCAGACGACCTTTCAGTTTCCAGTGCACAGGCTTTGTGAAAGCGTTATCGGCTTTGATGCAAGCCTACGGCTTACTGCCCTCTCCCACGGGGAGAGGGGATTGGGTTGCAGGCTGCCTTTAAGGTTCAGGCAATTTTTAACTCTTGTTGAAGCTGTACTTTCAGAAGCTGCATTCTAGCTTCGCAGAAACTCGACTTCCTTCGGAAACTCCGTTTCAGACGACCCTATTTAAACCGATAGGTAAACGCCGCGTTCACTGTCCGCAGTGCGCCGTAACTGTGGCGGTCAGGCTGGGTGCGGTAGTGTTTGTTGAACAGGTTGTCCACGTTCAGCGACAGTTCGGCGCGCGGATTGAAGCGGTAACGCGCCATGATGTCGGCGACGGCGTAGGCTTTTTGGCGGCTGTTGGCGGCGGCGCGGGCTTTGGCGGCGGGATTGGGGATGCGGAGCGTGGCAGGGTCGGTGTGGGTTTCGCTCTGCCAGCGCACGCCTGCGCCTATGGTCCAGCCGCTGGGGGCTTCGGGGGCGAAGTGGTAGGCGGTGAAGAGTTTGAAGCTGCGTTCGGGCACGCTGTCGGGGTTCAGGCGGCTGCCGTCTTGGTCGCGGGTTTTGCTTTGGCTGTAGCCTGCCTGTATCTGCCATTCGGGCGTGATGCGGCCGCCGACTTCGATTTCCCAGCCGTGGGTTTTGGCTTGGTTGGCGGCGCGGTAGTAGGTGTTGCCGCTCGGGTCGCGTCCTGCTGCGGTGGCGAGGTTGTTTTTACGGGCGCGGTACACGGCGGCGGATGCGTTCAGACGGCCTTCAAGCCATTCGCCTTTGATGCCGGCTTCCAGATTGTTGCCGGTTACGGGTTTCAGGTAGCTGCCGTGTTCGTCTTTTTGCGATTGTGGGACGAACAGGCTGCTGTACGAGCCGTAAAGCGACAGGTTGTCGGTCAGGTCGAACACGATGCCTGTGTAGGGGGTGAAACGGTTGGCGCGGATGGTGGGCGTGCCGCCGGTGTGGCTGTCGTAGCTGCCGCCGGTGCGGTAACGGGTGTATCGTCCGCCCAAAATCAGCGAAAGCTTGTCGGCGGCGCGGAAACGGGTGGCGAGATAGCCGCCGATTTGCCGTCTGGTGCCGTATTGCGGGATGGTTTGGGCAAACGATGATGGCTGCGGGTAAGCACCCGTGCGGGAAAATTCGTAGGCGTTGGGGATGGCGTTGGGAATGATGCTGCGTTCGCCGTATTTGTTGCTGGCGTATTTGTAGCCGTTGATACCCGCGATTAAATCGTGTTCGCGGCCAAACAGGCGGTATTTGCCGGTCAATGACACGCTGGCGCTGTGGGTGCGCGGGTCGGCGTGCCAATAGCCGGGAATCAGGTCGGTGGCGGCGGTGCTGTGGTCGATGGAAAGCACGCCTGCCACGCCGTAGGGCTGGCGGAAGCGGCTGCGGTTGTAGTCGTATTCGGCTTTGAGTTTCCAGTCTTGGTTGAAGCGGTGTTCGATGCCGGCGAAGAGGTTGAGCGCACGGTGGCGGCTGTTCGACCAATTTGTGGCGGGGTTGTCTTTCGGACCGAAGGCGGTGGCATAACCTTGGCTGTCGTACACGGCGTAGCTGAGCGGCGCATCGGCGGTTTCTTTCGCCTTCTGGTAGTCCATGCCTGCGTGGACGCGGGTTTGCGGTGCGATGTCGTATTCCAAAATGCCGTAGAGTTCGGCATCGCGGCTGCGTTCGCGCTGCCGCCACGAGTCGCCGCGTCCGAAGGTGGAAACCAGGCGGCCGCGCAGCGTGCCTTCGGCGTTCAGGCTGCCCGATACGTCCGCGCCCAGCCCGAAATGTTTGCGGTTGCCCGCTTCGGCGCGGACTTCAAACAAGGGATTGCGGGTCGGGCGTTTGCGTACCAGATTGACGGTGGCGGAAGGCTCGCCCGTGCCGTCCAGCAGCCCTGCCACGCCGCGCACGACTTCCACGCGTTCATAGGCGGCGGTGTTGGCATTGCCCGTATCGGCCAGCGCGTCGGCAACGGGGATGCCGTTGATTTGGTAGTTGGCGATGCGGCTGCCGCGCGCGAACAGGTAGTTGTAGCCCGCGCGGTCGGAGCCGTAAATCTGGCGGCTGGTGCCGGTCGCCTGCAACAGGGCGCGGTCGAGCGTTTTGATGTTTTGGTCGCGCATTTGTTGCGATGTGATGACGCTGACGCTCTGCGGGATTTCGCGCAGGGTCATGGGCAGTCCGAGCGGGGTGTGCGTGCCGGAAACGGTGTAGCCGTCGTTGGAACTCGCGGTGCGGTCGGCGGTAACGGTGATGGTGGGCAATTCGGTGCTTTCCTGCGGTTTGGGGTCGTCTGAAACAGAAACATCGGCCTGCGCGTACACGGGCAGCAGGGCGGCAAACAGCAGGGAGTATTTGAAGCGTGTCATGGGATTTCCTTTGCGTGTTGGTGTGCGGTGGGGTTGTGCTTTCGACATATTGATTGAAGGTGCAGGCTGCTTTTAGCTTCGCAGAAACTCGACTTCCTTCGGAAACTTCGTTTTAGCTTCGCAGAAACTCAGCTTCCTTCGGAAACTTCGTTTTCAGGCGGCCTCGGACGGGTCGGGCAGCTCAATCAGCACCACCGAGCAGCCGTTTTCCGAACGCGGGCGGTGCGAAACCGACTTCGGCACGACCGCCATCTCGCCTTCGCGTATCGTCATGCTGCCGCCGTCGGCGAAGTCCACCGCCATGTCGCCCTCCACGGCAAACAGCACTTTGTCGCTGTATCCGTGCGTATGCCAGCCGTAATCGCCCAAAAGTTTGACCAGGCGGAATTGGAATCCGTGGCGGTTGATGATTTCGGGCTGCCAGTATTCTTTGATGGCGGCAAGGTGTTGTTTCAGGTTGATGGTTTCGTTTTGCATGGGGTTCTCCTATGGGTTAGGTGGTTTGCGATGCGGTTTGTCGTTTTGACTTCGTTGCAGGCTGCTTTCAGTGGGCGGGGTTGTAACGGAAGTGTTATCGGCTTTGATGTAAGCCTGCGGCTTACTGCCCTCTCCCTAACCCTCTCCCAC
>NZ_KV794963.1:26043-27541 GCF_001808875.1 Neisseria sp. HMSC064E01 | reverse complement strand
CCTAACCCTCTCCCACGGGGAGAAGGGACGGGCTACCGTAGCCTCGCTGTTTGCCGCATAAACTCGGGTGCGGACTGCCATTGGTCTGAATCTTTGACTCAGCCGCTCAATGCGTGTGCCTATGGTGTTCCAAAAGGTCGTCTGAAAACGAGGTTTCCGAAGGAAGTCGAGTTTCTGCGAAGCTAAAGTACAGCTTCAACAAGAGTTAAAATTTGCCTGAACCCTAAAAGCAGCCTGCAACCCCATCCCCTCTCCCCGTGGGAGAGGGTTAGGGAGAGGGCGGCAAACCGTAGGTTTGCTTGGGTGGCATTTTCAACGCGCAGGCTGCTTTTCACTTCGTTGAAACCACGATTTAGCTTCGCAGAAACTCCGCTTCCTTCAGAAGCTCCGTTTTCAGACGACCCCTATTCTTTCCTCGCCGCAACGGGTTCTGCCTTTTCAAACGCCGCCTTCAACTGTTCCGCCGCCTGTATCAACTGCCGCGCGCCGCCCGCGACAATGTAGTTCGCGGCAGGCATGACGATGATTTGTTTGCGCTTCCAAGCGTTCGTGCCGCGTACCAGCGCGTTATCCAACACTTCCACGGCCGCCGGCCCTTCCTGCCCGATGGCGGCGGTGCGGTCGATGATGAAAATCCAGTCGGGGTTTTTCTCTTTGATGTATTCGAAGGAAACGGGCTGTCCGTGCCCCTCGTTGCGTAAAGATTCATCCACGGGCGGCAGGCCGATGTCGCCGTGTATCCAGCTTGCCAACCGCGACTGCGTGCCGAAGGCGGACACCTTGTTGCCCGTAACCGACAGCACCAGTCCGCGCCCTTTATCTTTGGCGGCTTCGCGCGTTTGGGCGAACAGCGCGTCAATCTGCGCCTTCAATTCCGCCGCGCGCGCTTCTTTGCCGAAAATCCGCGCCAGGGTTTCCATCTGCTTCTCGCCGCTGGTGCGGATATTGCCGTTGTCCACCGTCAGGTCTATGGTGGTCGCGTTTTTTGCCAACTGTTCATACGCTTCCGCGCCCGGCCCGCCGGTAATGACAAGCTGCGGATTGTAGCGGTGCAGGGCTTCGTAATCGGGTTCGAACAGCTTCCCCACCGTTGCCGCCTTGTCAAATGCAGGCTGCAAATAATCCACGCGCACCGGCGCGGTGGTTGCGCCCACGTTCACGCCCAATTCGGTCAGCGTATCCAATGCCGCCCAGTCGTACACGGCGATGCGTTCGGGATTCTTCGGCACAACGGCATCACCCCGCGCGGTCGGCACAGTCAGCGTGGAGGCAGGTGTAGCTTGGGATGCAGCGGATACAGTTTTTTCGGCGGCAGGTTCGGGCGAACAGGCGGCCAGCAGCACGGCGCAGGCTGCAAGGCAAAAACTCGGTTTCACGGTGTGCGGTTCCTTTGTTGTGCGAATAGGAATGTTTATTATTAAATAAATAATTCGCAGAAACCATGCTGCCGAACGCAAAATTCCCGAAACGGCAAAACAAATTCCCGAAACGGGAAAGG
>NZ_KV794963.1:18040-25943 GCF_001808875.1 Neisseria sp. HMSC064E01 | reverse complement strand
CGTCTGAAACACGCTTTCAGACGACCTTTCCCGTTTCAACCAATCCCTACGCTTGATTATTAGCAATAATTCCTATTTAATTCACTTATCAGACAACCCATTCCCATCTAAGCATGAACACCGCCGCCATCTACCGCCAGTACCAAACCTATGTCCGCTCCGATAAATCCGGCTGGGCGTTGGACGGCTGTTCCGACAGCGCGCTCATGGCGCAGGCAAAACAGCCCGGTTTACATCTGGAAATGTGCATCAACCGCTTCGACTCGGGCATCACCCTGTCGCGGATGCGCGGCGGCGGAACGGGCGCGTTTCCCACCGAAATCCACAATTTCAGCCACAACTGCGCCCTGTTCGTCATGGTGTCGGGGCAGAACCGGTTACAAATGGGCGGCAGGGAATACCGCCCGTCTGCCGGCGAAATCTGGCTGGTGCGCGGCGAGTTGGCGGACGTATCCGAAACCCTGCTGCCCGACAACGGCGGCATGTGCGCGCTGCATTTAGATTTTTCGCTGGAAAAACTGCGCCGCTGGCACGACGAAGGCTTGCTGGACGAACGCCTGTTTTCGCCGCAAACAATAGGCCGATTCGCCCTGCAACGGCTGGCGCAAAACGCGGCGGCACTGACGGCGGCGGCCTGCCCCCTGCTGCAACGCCCGTTCGAATCGGACGGCTTCGGCCTGCTCGCCGACGAAGCCGCTGCGCTGGAACTCTCCGCCCGATTATTGCGCTTCACCTTCCGCCGCCACGACAACGGCTACCGCCGCCGGCGCATAGATGAAGCCGCCGATATTTTGAACAGCGAGTTCGCCCGCCCGCTGACCATCGCCGAAATCGCCCGCCGAGTCGGACTGAACGAATGCTACCTGAAACGCTATTTCAAAGCACAAACCGGCGAAACCGTCGCCGGACGCCTGCGCCGCCTGCGGCTGGAACACGCGCTCGCCCTCATCGAATCCGGCAGCACCGTCCAAGCCGCCATGCACTTTTGCGGCTACCGCCACGCGGGACGGTTCAACGAAGCATTCAGGCGGCATTACGGATTTTTGCCTTCGGATGTGAAGAAGTGCTGATGGGGCCGGCGTCATAGATATTTTGATTTGAAACAACCATTAAAAAAGGTCGTCTGAAAAAGCAATTTCAGACGACCTTTTTTCATTCGCGGCAGCAGTGTCGCCACCCGCCCTTACCCCAAAAACTCTTTCAAAAACAGCAACACGCAGGCGAGTTCGTCGGCGGATTCGCGTTGCGTGCCGTTGCCGGTATGGCCGCCGCCGTCCGGAGCGTAGAGCCACGATTGCGCGGAGGTTTCGCGCAGTTTGGCGTAGAACTTGAGCGCGTGGGCGGGATGGACGCGGTCGTCGCTGAGGCTGGTGGTGATGAGTGCGGGCGGGTATGGCACGTCGTCTGAAAGATTGTGATACGGCGACAATTCGCCCAGCCAACGTTTGCAGACTTCGTATTTCTGCGGGTTGCCGTATTCGTCCGTCCAGCTCGCGCCGGCGGAGAGCAGCGGATAGCGGATCATGTCGGTCAGCGGCACTTCGCACACCAGCGCGCCTATGCTTTGCGGTTCGCGCACGAAGGCGGCGGCGGTAATCAGGCCGCCGTTACTGCCGCCCTGCAAACCGATGTGTTTGGGCGAACTCATGCCGCGTTCGGACAAATCGCGCACGACGGCAAGCAAATCATCGACGCTTTTGTGTTTGCTGATTCCCTGCGCCGCCTGATGCCAGCGCGGGCCGAACTCGCCGCCGCCGCGTATGTTCGCCAACACGAAGGCATTGCCCTCTTCCAGCCAGTATTTTCCGATGCTGCCCAGATAATGCGGCAGCTCGGGCACGCCGAAACCGCCGTAGGCATAGACCAGCGTCGGCGTGTCGGGCGCGGCGTTTTTGCCGACGTGGAAATAAGGGATGCGCTCGCCGTCGGACGAAACCGCCCAAAACTGCCGCACTTCGATGCCGTCTGAAACAAACTGCTGCAGCTGGCGGCGCATGACGGTCAGTTCCATCACGTTCAAATCCAGCGCAAACAGCGTCAGCGGCGTGGTGAAATCGCTAGCGGCAAGGTAAACCACGTCGCCGCCCCACGGCTGGTCGGTCATTTCCAGCGCGCCCGACGGCAGGCGCGGCAACTCGGCTTCCTGCCATTTGCCATCAGTAAAACGCCACGCTTTCAGACGACCCTGTACGTTTTCCAGCAGGCTCGCCACCACAAAACGCTTGGTCGTTTCCACGCTTTCCAATGCCTGCGTTTCATCGGGCGCAAACAAAAGCTGCGCCGCCCCGAGTTCGCCCCGATTCAGCTTCACCGCCACCAGCGCGCCGCTCGGATAGCTTTGGTTCGCGCGGTTCCAGTCCTTGCGCAGCGTCAGCAAAAGATGCCCCGCCAGATAGCCGACCACGTCGCAATCGGCGGGCAGATTCAACGGTTTCGCTTCGCCTTTAGACGACACCTGCAAATATGTCTTGGTGTAAAAACCGTCCGACGCTTCAATCAAATCAATCGGCGAACCCTGCGGATCGAGGTAACGCCACGCGTTCACCATCATGCCGTCTTCGCCGATTTGGTACACCGGTAGGCTTTCCTCAAAACTCTTGCCGCGCTCCACCAGCCATACCTCGCGCGGATAGCCCGATTCGGTCAACTGCCGCTCGTCCCAAGCCGGACACACCCACACGCTGTTTTCATCGCGCCACGACACATGGTTTTTCCCCGCCGGAAAATGAAAGCCGCCCTCGACCAGCCCGCCCGCTTCCAAATCCACTTCCAGCGTATAAGCCGTATCGCCGCCCGACTTGCTTAAAGTCAACAACGCGCGGTTGGGCTGCTCCACCAAGTGCGACACCCCGCCCAGATACACATCGTCGCCGAGCAGCTCGTCGAAATCCGCCACCGAAAACAGGATTTTCCACTCGGGATAGCCCGAACGGTAGGTCGCCGCCGTACACACGCGGTACACGCCCTTCGGATACTCCGCGTCCTGATGGAAATGGTACATCCGCGCGCGGTGTTCCTGACAAAACGGAATCTGCCGCGTGTCCTGCATCTGCGCCAAAATCCCGTCCGACAGCGCGCGTGCTTTATCGTTGTCCAAAAAGCGCGCACGCGTTTCGGAATGCGCTTCAGCGGCGAAGTTTAGCGTTTCGGGGGCATCGAGGTTTTCGAAATGGAGATAGGAATCGGGGTAGGATTTCATAGAAATGAGGTCGTCTGAAAATAGCGAAAGCGGGAATTATAGCGGGAAAGCCTTGCAGACAGATGAAAAGGTCGTCTGAAAGCCGAAGACATCAGCTTTCAGACGACCTTTTGCTGTTTTCAAACCCGAATCAGTCAAACAAATCGCCCACTTTGTCCCAGAACGATTTTTTGCGCGGGGTTTGGCTGCGGTCAAGTCCGGTAGAGATTTTTTCAAACTCTTCCAGCAACTCTTTCTGGCGGTCGGTCAGGTTGACCGGCGTTTCCACCACAACGTGGCAGTACAAATCGCCCGTCGCGCTGGAGCGCAGGGATTTGATGCCTTTGCCTTTGACGCGCATACGGCGGCCGGTTTGCGTTTCTTTCGGGATGCTCAGTTTGACTTTGCCGTCCAAGGTCGGGACTTCGACTTCGCCGCCCAAGGCTGCGACGGCGAAGCTGATGGGCAGCTCGCAATGCAAATCCAAGCCGTTGCGTTCGAAGATTTTGTGTTCTTTGACACGGACGTTGACGTACAAATCGCCTGCGGGCGCGCCGTGCGTACCCGGTTCGCCTTCACCGCTCAAGCGGATGCGTTGACCGTCGTCGATGCCGGCGGGAATGTTGACTTCAACGGTTTTGCTGGTTTTGGTGCGGCCTTCGCCTCGGCATTTGACACACGGGTCTTTGATTTCCTTGCCTGTGCCGTGACAGGTCGGACAAGTCTGCTGCATTTGGAAAATGGCTTGGCGGACGTGTACCGTGCCGGAACCGTGACAGGTCGAACAAGTCGATGCGGACGTGCCGGGTTTTGCGCCGCTGCCGTGGCAGACATCGCATTCTTCGTAGGTTGGTATATTGATGCGTTTTTTGATGCCTTTGGCGGCATCTTCCAACGTAATTTCCACGCCGACCTGCAAATCTGCACCTTGATAGTTTTGCTGACGGCCGCCGCCCCCGCCTCCGCCGAACATTTGGCTGAAGATGTCGGAGAAGTCGAAGCCTTGCGCGCCGCCGAACCCGCCAAAACCGCCGAATCCGCCCGCGCCGCCGCCCATACCCTGTTCGAACGCGGCATGGCCGTATTGGTCGTACATGGCGCGTTTTTCTTTGTCGGACAAGGTGTCGTAGGCTTTTTGAATTTCCTTAAACTTCTCTTCCGCTTCTTTATTGTCGGGATTGCGGTCGGGATGGTATTTCATCGCCAGCTTACGGTAGGCTTTTTTGATTTCGTCGTCGCTCGCACCGCGCGCCACGCCGAGTGTTGCATAAAAATCTTGGTTGCTCATGATAGTAATGGTTGTTGATATGTGTAAAAACTAGACCGGATATATGGGTGGGGTGGGGAAAACTCAAGTGTCTGAATGCGAGGTCGTCTGAAAAATACCGTTCTGTTTTCAGACGACCTTTGTCAAACTGACCTAACGACAACCTGCTATAATCTCTCCTTTATTTTTCTCAAGGCGGACGGGCAATTCGAAACGGGCCGGATTTTGGCACAGAAATGCCAGATTCAAGGCAAAAAATGCAGCAAGATTGGATATCTTACGCGTATTTTTAACGTACAAGGCGGCAGTTTATGGAACAAAATACCGCCGTTATCGAATCGTCAGCCCGCCCTCACATTTTCAAGCGAAAAAACAGAATGACCATGCAAGAACATTACCAGCCCGCCGCCATCGAGCCTGCGGCGCAGAAAAAATGGGACGACGCCCGTATTTTCAACGTCTCCGAAGACGCTTCCAAACCCAAATACTACTGCCTCTCCATGTTCCCCTACCCCAGCGGCAAGCTGCACATGGGGCATGTGCGCAACTACACCATCGGCGACGTATTGAGCCGCTTCAAACTCTTAAACGGCTTCAACGTCATGCAGCCTATGGGTTGGGACGCGTTCGGCATGCCGGCGGAAAACGCGGCGATGAAAAACAACGTCGCCCCCGCCGCTTGGACGTACGACAACATCGAATACATGAAAACCCAGCTCAAAAGCCTGGGTTTTGCGATTGACTGGGAGCGCGAAGTCGCCACCTGCAAACCCGAATACTACCGCTGGGAACAATGGCTGTTTACCAAGCTGTTTGAAAAAGGCATTGTCTATCGCAAAAACGGCACGGTGAACTGGGACCCGGTCGACCAAACCGTCCTTGCCAACGAGCAAGTCATCGACGGACGCGGCTGGCGTTCGGGCGCGTTGATCGAAAAACGCGAAATCCCGATGTATTACTTCAAAATCACGGATTACGCCGAAGAGCTGCTCAACGATTTGGACAAGCTGGAACACTGGCCGGAACAAGTCAAAACCATGCAGCGCAACTGGATCGGCAAATCACGCGGTATGACCGTGCGCTTCGCCGTTTCAGACGACAGCAAACAAGGCTTGGAAGGCGATTACGCGAAATTCCTGCAAGTTTATACCACCCGCCCCGACACGCTGATGGGCGCGACTTATGTCGCCGTTGCCGCCGAGCATCCGCTGGCAACCGCCGCAGCCGCCGACAAACCCGAATTGCAGGCATTTATCGCCGAATGCAAAGCCGGCTCGGTTGCCGAAGCCGATATGGCGACGATGGAGAAAAAAGGCGTGCCGACCGGCCGCTACGTCGTCAACCCGCTCAACGGCGACAAGCTGGAAGTGTGGATTGCCAACTATGTATTGTGGGGCTACGGCGACGGCGCAGTGATGGCGGTTCCGGCGCACGACGAACGCGATTTCGAGTTCGCCACCAAATACAATCTGCCGAAGAAACAAGTCATTGCCGTCGGCGACAACGCATTCGACGCAAACCAATGGCAAGAGTGGTACGGCGACAAAGAAAACGGCGTATTGGTCAACAGCGGCGGCTTGGACGGCATGAATTTTCAGACGGCCTTCGACGCTATCGCCGCCAAGCTGCAAAGCCAAAACGCAGGCGAACCGAAAACCCAATACCGCCTGCGCGACTGGGGTATTTCGCGCCAACGCTACTGGGGTTGCCCGATTCCCATCGTCCATTGCGAAAAATGCGGCGACGTACCCGTCCCAGCCGACCAACTGCCCGTCGTCCTTCCTGAAAACGTCGTACCCGACGGCATGGGTTCGCCGCTGGCAAAAATGCCCGAGTTTTACGAAACCACCTGCCCATGCTGCGGCAGCGCGGCGAAACGCGAAACCGACACCATGGACACCTTCATGGAATCAAGCTGGTACTTCTTCCGCTACATGTCGCCCAAGTTCGCAGAAGGCATGGTATCGACTGAAGCCGCGAAATACTGGGGCGCGGTCGACCAATACATCGGCGGTATCGAACACGCGATTCTGCACCTCTTGTACGCGCGCTTCTTCACCAAACTGATGCGCGACGAAGGTCTGGTCAATGTTGATGAACCGTTCGAACGCCTGCTCACGCAAGGCATGGTCGTCTGCGAAACCTACTACCGCGAAAATGCCAACGGCAGCAAAGACTGGATCAACCCCGCCGATGTCGAATTGACTTTCGACGACAAAGGCCGCCCCGTTTCCGCCGTCCTCAAAGCCGACGGACTACCCGTCGTCATCAGCGGCACGGAAAAAATGTCCAAGTCCAAAAACAACGGCGTCGATCCGCAAGAACTGATTAACGCCTACGGCGCGGACACCGCCCGCCTGTTCATGATGTTTGCCGCACCGCCCGAACAGTCCCTCGAATGGAGCGACAGCGGCGTCGAAGGCGCGCACCGCTTCCTACGCCGCCTGTGGCGCACCGTTTACGAATACCTGAAACAAGGCGGCTCGGTCAAAGCGTTTGCAGGCAGCCAAGACGGTTTGTCTAAAGAACTCAAAGACCTGCGCCACAAACTGCATTCCACCATCGCCAAAGTCAGCGACGACTACGGACGCCGCCAGCAGTTCAACACCGCCATCGCCGCCGTGATGGAACTGCTCAACCAATACGACAAAACCGACACCGGCAGCGAACAAGGCCGCGCCGTCGCCCAAGAAGTATTGGAAACCGCCGTACGTCTGTTGTGGCCCATCGTGCCGCATATCTGCGAAACCCTGTGGAGCGAATTGAACGGCGCAAAACTGTGGGAAGCAGGCTGGCCGACAGTCGACGAAGCCGCCTTGGTCAAATCCGAAATCGAAGTCATGGTTCAAGTCAACGGCAAACTGCGCGGCAAAATCACCGTCGCCGCCGACGCCTCCAAAACCGACCTCGAAGCCGCCGCACTCGCCACCGAAGGCGCGGTGAAATTCATGGAAGGCAAACCCGCGAAGAAAATCATCGTCGTGCCGGGCAGACTGGTAAACATCGTGGTTTAAAGCCGATTCGGCATTGATTGTTGTAATAAGAAAGGTCGTCTGAAAACTTGGAAACAGGGTTTTCAGACGACCTTTTTGCATTTTTTTCAGCGGAGGTGTTTTGGGGACGAGGCACGCGCGAGATGATGATAAAGATTACATTCCGTCATTCCCGCACAGGCGGGAATCCATTGGAAACGCTAAGCGACGGTGGGTTTTAAAAACAACTAACCGTAGCCGTGGGCTTGCCCACGGGTTGCTTTTGAAAAAACTGGGATTACTGACGCACAAGGTCGTCTGAAAACCATGCTCTACGGGCGATAGAGAAAACATAAAAACCAATTTCAACGGCTACTTCTTCCGCTGCACATACATGGGCAAAGCCCACGCTACTCTATAAGACTAAAAAACAGGTGTTTTAAAAACGGTTGCTGAAATTCAAAAATGGATTCCCGCCTGCGCGGG
>NZ_KV794963.1:2012-17940 GCF_001808875.1 Neisseria sp. HMSC064E01 | reverse complement strand
TTCAAAAATGGATTCCCGCCTGCGCGGGAATGACGGCATGGGGAATTTTTGTTTAATTGATGGGCTGTTTTCGCGGAAAAGCCCGCATTACAGGTTGAAAGCCAACCGTAGCGTGGGCTTTGCCCACGGATTGTTTTTTGGAAAGCAAAGGTCGTCTGAAAGCCTGCGTACAGGTTTCAGACGACCTTTCATATTTTCATGGGCATAGCCCACGCTACCAGTTGAACACTGCTGGAAATATCGTTCTTTTCGATCGTATTTCCCTTGATGTGGATCAGCAAGCCGTAGCCTGAATCTCTACCAACCGCGTGCGTGGCTACGCCACACACCTTACCTGCGGGCGGCACAAACTTTAAAACCGACGTGTAGGGTGTGCGGTACGCATGCACGCGTTTTTTTACCATTCTCAAACCATTGTTTCAAACTTTCAGACGACCTCAAACGTCGTCTGAAAACCTGAGGCCTTTGCAATAATAAGTTGAGATTTTTTTGTATTTTCAGCTGAGGAGTTTTAAAGATGGGGGATGCGTTGAGTCAACCGTAGCGTGGGCTTTGCCCACGGATTGTTTTTTGGAAAGCAAAGGTCGTCTGAAAGCCTGTGTACAGGTTTCAGACGACCTTTTATATTTTCGCGGGCATAGCCCACGCTACCAGTTGAACACTGCTGGAAATATCGTTCTTTTCGATCGTGTTTCCATTGATGTGGCGCAGGCTTCGCCCACGAACTGAGTTTACTGACGCACAAGGTCGCCTGAAAACCGAAAACTTACAATCTGTCCTTACGAGCGGTAGTCTGCGTTGATGGAGACGTAGTCGTGCGACAGGTCGCAGGTATAGACGGTGGCGGAGGCTTGTCCGCGGTGGGGTTTGATGCGGACGGTGATTTCGTCTTTCGCCATCACTGCCTGTCCTTGTTCTTCGGTGTAGCTTGCGGCGCGGCCGCCGTTTTCGGCAACCAATACGTCGTCGAGATACATTTCGACGGTGTCGGTGTCCAAATCGGCGATGCCGGCGTAACCGATGGCGGCGAGCAGTCTGCCGAGGTTGGGGTCGGAGGCGAAGAAGGCGGTTTTAACGAGGGGCGAGTGGGCGACGGCGTAGGCGACTTGGCGGGCTTCGTCGCGGGTTTTGGCGTTTTCGACGCGGACGGTGATGAATTTGGTCGCGCCTTCGCCGTCTCGGACGATGGCTTGGGCGAGTTCGAGAGCGAGGCTGCCGAGCAGGTCTTTGAGCTGTTTGTAGCGCGGGTCGGCGATGTTGTCGATTTCGCTTTGGCTGTTTTTGCCGGTGGCGATGATGACGAAGCTGTCGTTGGTGCTGGTGTCGCCGTCAACGGTGATGGTATTGAAGGTTTCGTCGGCGATTTCTTGGGTCATCAGCTGGAGGATGGGTTGGGAAACTTTGGCATCGGTGGCGATGAAGGAGAGCATGGTCGCCATGTTGGGATGGATCATGCCGGAGCCTTTGGCGATGCCGGTGGCGCGGACGGTGTGTTTTTCGCCGACGCTGCCTTCGCGCGAGGCGGATTTGGGCACGGTGTCGGTGGTCATGATGGCGCGTGCGGCATCCGCCCAGTCGGCGGGCTGCATTTTGGGCAGGGCGGCGACGATTTTGCCGACGGGCAGGGGCTCGAGGATGACGCCTGTGGAGAAGGGAAGGACTTGGGAGGGTTTACAGCCGGTTTGTTCGGCGGTGGCGGCGCAGGTTTCGATGGCGTCGATTCTGCCTTGCGCGCCTGTACCGGCGTTGGCGTTGCCGGTGTTGATGATGATGGCGCGCACGCCGTCTTCGTCGAAGAGATGTGATTTGGCGATGTGGACGGGGGCGGCGCAGAAGCGGTTGGTGGTAAACACGGCACCGACGGTATTGCCGCCGGAAAGTACCATCAGGGTGAGGTCGGCGCGGTCGGTTTGTTTGATGCCTGCGCGGGCGGTGAAGAGTTGGATGCCGTCGATGTTCAGCAGTTGGTCTGCGGTTTTTTCTGTGAGGTTGACTGCCATTTTGCTGCTCCTTTGTTTGAGGTTGCTATGGGTTTGGGTTTCAGACGACCTTTTTGGTTCATCGGGGTCGTCTGAAAAGTGTTCAGAATCCTAATACGGGGATGATAATCGGGGCGATGGCGGCGGTCAGTACGCCGTTGAGGGTCAGCCCCAGCCCTGCGTATGCTGCCATGCGCCGGCTGCGTTCGAGCGAGGCGGCGATGCCCATGGCGTGTGAGGCGGTGCCGAGCGACATGCCGACCGACGAGGGCATAACGACGGTGTTTTTAAGTACGGTATAACCGGCTATCTGCCCGACCAGTCCGGCGACGATGACGGTGGCGGCGGTGATGGCGGGGATGCCGCCTATGGTGCGGGTGATTTCGATGGCGATGGGGTTGGTCACGGATTTGGCGGCGAGCGAGAGGACGACTTCGCGTTCCGCACCCAGCCATTTGGCGAAATACATGCCTGTGATGATGCCGGTCACGCTGCCGGCGAGCTGCGAGACGATGACGGGCAGCCACTGGCTGAAGATTTTTTGACGGTTTTGATAGAGCGGGACGGCAAGCGCGACGACGGCGGGCTTGAGCCAGAAGTCGATAAACTGCGCGGCATCGTGGTATACGGCGTAATCGATGTCGAGGATTTTGAGGTAGGCAATCAGGGTAACGGTGCTGATTAGGACGGGGTTGAGCAGCAGATAGCCCGTCCGCGCGCGGAGGATGAGTGCTAATGCGTAAACCGCCAGCGTCAGGAAAAGCAGGACACTGGGCTGCTGCCACAGGGAAAGGATGCCGTCCATCAGATTTT
The DNA here is from genome assembly GCF_001808875.1 of Neisseria sp. HMSC064E01. NCBI lineage: Bacteria > Pseudomonadati > Pseudomonadota > Betaproteobacteria > Neisseriales > Neisseriaceae > Neisseria > Neisseria sp. HMSC064E01. The sequence goes on along the minus strand of NZ_KV794963.1, from coordinate 15,148 downwards.
CTCCCGTATCCATTGGTGCACCTTGCCCGTTACCAACAGGACGCACACGGTACTGGCGGCGGCGGAGACGAGTATCGACAGCCAACTGTCGGCAATCAAATCCAAATAGCTGATGACCGCGACGCAGGGCGGCACAAGGAAAAGCGTCAGGTTTGCCATCAGCGCGTCGGTAAGCTGCTGCAACCACTCGGCTTTCACCCACCCCGCCTGAAGCATGGCAAACAGAATGCCCATGCCGATGATGCTGCCGGGCAGTTTGATGCCCGTAAGGTAGGCGGCGGTTTCGCCGAGCGCGAGGCAGCCGAGCAGGACGAGCAAGGCGCGGATGGTGTGCATGGGTCGGGTTTCCTCTATGGTTTGCCGCTTTGCAGACGGGCGGTTTATGAATCTTTGTTAATAATTGAATCATAACGCCCTTGGGGTCGTCTGAAAAGTGTGGCTCAGCCCGAATGCAACATCGATTTGCTGTTTTCTCGTTTATCTGAATCAATCAATGTTATAGTGGATTAACAAAAATCAGGACAAGGCGACGAAGCCGCAGAAAGTACAGATAGTACGGAACCGATTCACTTGGTGCTTTAAGCACCTTAGAGAATCGTTCTCTTTGAGCTAAGGCGAGGTAACGCCGTACCGGTTTAAAGTTAATCCACTATACAACATCGATTTGCCGTTTTCGCGCTTATCTGAATCAATCAATGCAGAAACCCAACAAGGTCGTCTGAAAGCATCTTGCCGGCTTTCAGACGACCTTGTTTGGTTGCCGCCCATAAAAAACGGCATGGTTAAAAGCCACGCCGTCGGATAGGGATTCTCCGCCTAGGATTTCCGATATGGGTTTTCCACACCTTCAATCAAGGCTTGGAGGTATTCGCGCAACTGTTTCTCGCCGCAACCCATCAGGAGCGCGTCCTCGAATGCGTCTTGCGCTGCCTGATAAAGCTCGGTCATGTTCTCGGTCATGACTTTGACTTTTTCAGTGCAGGATACGATTTGCCCGTCGTCGTCATACCATTTGGGCATTTCAGGCATACTCACGTTGGTGCTTTCCTAGACTTAATTGAGGAAACGGGACGGATCATTTTTCTTCACGCGGCGGGCGAAGGCGTATTTGGAATTCCAGTATTTGTTGCTGAGGCTGGTAACTTCGATACGTTTGCCGGTACGCGGAGCGTGGATGAAGCGGTTGTTGCCGATGTAGAGGCCGACGTGGGAGATTCTGCCGCGACCCATCGTGCGGAAGAACACCATGTCGCCCGGCTGCAATTCGCTACGCGATACGCCGACGCCCATTTGTGCCTGTGCGGCGGAGGTACGCGGGAGGTTCACGCCCATCGAGCGTTTGAAGATGTGCTGCATAAAGCCGCTGCAGTCGAAACCTGTGGACGCGGATGTGCCGCCGTAGCGGTAGGCTACGCCCAAAAGACCCATCGCGCTGCTGATGAGTTCGTCAGCATTGTCTGATGACTGTGCGGAGCTTACGGGTTGACGGGGTGTGACCGCGGCAGCAATTGCGCGTCCGGGTTGGAGGATTCCTGGTGAAGCAGGTTGTCTTGCATCTTCAAATTGGTTTAAAACCTGCTGTCTGTTTTTGACGAACGAATCGAGATCGTCGGCGTTTGCAAGATGAATGCCGGACAGCATATAAACCGAAGTCAATAGTGCCGCCAGCCTGGATAAGGCTTTCATGTTTGACTGATTCCATTTTCAGACGACCTGTCTGCCGCCTGCTATTATGTTATTCTGTATCTGGGATATGCAGGCGATTGTATATAAAAAACAGGATGTTTGGCAAAAAAGCGTCTGTTATATTGCGTTAAAGCGTTGTTTATAAAAAAATTTGCGAAGACACCCAACCGATGATGATACCCACTCTGCTCGCTATGCGCGACTTTTCCAGAATGCGCGAAATTATTACCGTACTGACGAAATACGGCTTGGGCGGCTTTGTTCAGCGTATCCGTTTGGGCGCGGCAGGCGGGGACGAAGTGCATCCCGACAGCCGTTATATGAGTACGCCGCGACGCTTTCGCAAAGCGTTTGAAGAACTGGGGCCGACCTTCGTCAAACTCGGTCAGGTATTGTCCACGCGGGTCGATATTTTCGGGGCGGAGTGGATTGAAGAGTTTGAACAACTGCAAAGCAACGTCGCGCCGATACCGTCGTCTGAAATCTATACTTTGGTCGAAGCCTATCTGGGCAAGCCCGTTTCCGAAGTGTTCCGCAGCATAGACCCGAAACCCGCAGGCAGCGCATCGGTGGCACAGGTGCACCGCGCCGAACTTTTAGACGGAACCGCCGTCGCCGTCAAAGTCAAACGCCCCGACATCGAGCCGGTCATTCAGGCGGATTTGCGGATTTTGAACCACCTCGCCAGACTGATGGAATCCGAAATCCCCGAAGTGCGCCGTTACCAGCCCGTATTGATGGTCGCCTATTTTGCCAAGAGTCTGGCGAAAGAAACCGACTTATCGGTAGAGCTGCGCTATATGCAGCGCTTCGGTCAGACCTTTTCAGACGACCCCTTGGTCCGCATCCCCGCCGTCTATCCCGACATTTCCAACCGGCACATCCTCGTACAAGACTACATCGGCGGCACGCTCCTGAAAGACGCCGACCTTGAAACCATGCCCCACACCTTGCGCAGCGCTCTTGCCGGACGGATTACCGACACCCTCTTCACCATGATGCTGCGGCAAGGCTTTTTCCATGCCGACCCGCATCCGGGCAACATCTTCATCAACGACAACAGTGGCATCACCTTCATCGACTTCGGGCTGGTCGGACACCTCGGCAACACCCGCCGCCGCGAAATCCTTAACCTCATCAACGCCCTGACCAACAACGACGCACTGCTCATCCAATACGTCCTCAGCGACTGGGCGCAGGGCGATTTGCCCGACGAAAACCTGCTCGGCGCAGACGTTTTGGAAATGCTGCTCAACTACGAACACACCGCCGTCCGCGATCTGCGCGTCAGCCAAGTCATCAACGACATCACTTCCATCATGCGCCGCCACGGGCTGACCCTGCCCGGCGACCTCGTGATGCTCTTTAAAACCCTCATCACCCTCGAAGGTGTTGTCAAACGGCTCGACGGCGGTGTCGAACTGCTCGAACGTGCCAAACCCATTACCGAAGCCGCCGTCAAAGAACAAGCCTCCGCCGCCCACATCGCCCGCAATGCCAAAACCCAACTGCGCACCCTGTTGCAAATGGCAGGGTCGTTGCCGCAAGATTTCTTCAGGCTGACCAGAATGCTGCAAAAAGGCAAGCTCGGCGTTACCCTAGACCTCAAACACTCAGACCGCATCAGCCATCAAATCGACAGCGCCGCCAACCGCCTGACCATGGGCATCGTCACCGCCGCCCTGATTATCGGTTCGTCCATCGTCATGAGCATAGAAACCGGCCCCAAGTTCATCGGCTTCGTCGGCTACCTGATCGCCTTCGCCAACAGTCTGTGGATTATCTGGTCGGTGTGGCGGTCGGGGAAACACTAAACTGCCTGCTTCCGAAGCAAACCGCCTCAAAAGCAGGCAAGATATTGTGTGCCTTACACGCCTTACGGCACGGTATTAAAACAACTTACGCACTTCGGCTTCGATATCCGCCGCCCGCATAAAGGTTTCGCCGATTAAGAACGTATGCACGCCATGTCCACGCATAAAGTCCACATCGTCTTTGTTTCGGATACCACTTTCCGTGACGACCGTTTTGCCCGTCAGCTCGGGCAGCAGGTCTAAAGTTTGCTGGAGCGTGACTTCAAAAGTCCGCAGATTGCGGTTGTTCACGCCCCAAAGCGGCGTAGTCATACTGCGGCATTTTTCCAATTCGGATTGATCGTGCAATTCCAGCAGCACGGTCATGCCCAAATCGTGGGCAACGGCTTCAAAATGCGCCAACTGCGCGGCATCCAACGCCGCCGCAATCAATAAAATCGCATCCGCACCCCATGTGCGCGCCTGATAAATCTGATAGTCGTCGATGATGAAATCCTTACGCAACACCGGCAGGCTGACCGCCGAACGCGCCTGTTTCAAATACTCGGGCGAACCTTGGAAATACACTTCGTCAGTCAACACAGACAAACACGCCGCACCCGCGCGTTCATAAGCGCACGCAATATCCGCAGGATGAAAATCAGGCCGTATCAGCCCCTTGCTGGGACTGGCTTTTTTGATTTCCGCGATAATGGCAGGCAAGTTTTCGGCGTGTTTATTGCGGATGGAAGCAAAAAAGTCACGCACCGGCTCGGCATCGCGCAACTGCGCTTTGACTTCCGCAAGCGGCGTCGCCGCCTTTTGTGCGGCAACTTCTTGAGCCTTAGTGGCAAGGATTTTATTGAGGATATCGGTCATAAATGGCTTTCGGTCGATACATGGCGGAACAACGCAAAACAGCAAGCGACCCAATGCCGCTGCCTTTTGCGCCCTTCCATACCGCAAAGGGAAAAACAGTTTATCTTAACATTTACGAGGTCGTCTGAAAAACAGAAGATGATTTCAGACGACCTCCCCGCAATGACAACACAACATACCCGCCCCGCCCGCAACTGAAATCCACCGCCCATCCCGTCTCGCCGTTCAGACAATCCGCGTATGCTATGATGTTTCACTGCGCACCATCCAACCGATATCCCGCCGCACGCACCCGACACATATCACCCAAAGGAATCATTTATGAAAAGATGGATAATATGGGGCCTCCTCCCGCTTCTCCTCATCTGGGCAACCAGCGTGGCTTGGCTGCATTACCAAGCCGTCCAAGCAGAAAAAGCATCCCAAAACATCAAACCTGCCGACATCGCCGTCATCTTGGGCAATTCCGTCAACAGGCGCGGCAAACCCAATCCCTGCCTGCGCTCCCGAGTGGAAGCAGGCGTCGCCCTCTACCGTCAACACAAAGTCAGCGGATTGCTGATGAGCGGCGGCACGGACGGCGACGGCAGCAACGAAGCGGCAGCCATGCAATCGATGGCGATAGACATGGGCGTACCGCCCGAACACATCCGCATCGAAAACAAATCGGAAAGCACCTTTGAAAACATCGCCTTGAGTGCACCGCTGTTACAAGACGTATCCAACGTCATCATCGTCAGCGACGCCTTCCATCTCGCACGCGCCGAGTGGCTCGTCAACCGCCATTTGAAAGACAAAAACGTCCAGTTTTACGCTTCCGATTCCTGCGGCGACTCCACGCCCAATTACCTGCGCAAACTCTCCCGCGAAATACCCGCATGGATTAAAGCCATGATTATGCACCGCTGAATCCTGCCCGCCCGAAACAGATGGTTTTAGACTTGGGCAAGCAGCGTTCACAGCAGCATAGGCATCGCCTGTATAGTCCATCATTGACAAAAGGTCGTCTGGAAACCGAAATCCGTTTTCAGACGACCTTTCCGTTATTCATCCCTTCAAACGCGATATCTATAGTGGATTAACTTTAAACCAGTACAGCGCTGCCTCGCCTTTCCGTACTATCTGGATTTTGGGGAATTTTGCAAAGGTCTCTATCTGTACTATCTGCGGCTTCGTCGCCTTGTCCTGATTTAAAGTTAATCCACTATATAAATACCAAACTCCATATCGCCGCAAACGCATTTCCGTTATATCCAAAGAAGCAAACAATATTTCCCGCACGATTCCCGCCTTGTTATATTTCCCGCTCAAGTATTTGTCTGATAAGGAAAATAATGATGGAACTCAAATCATGGCTGGGCATTATCTTCATCGGCGCGACGGTGTGGCTAGCCTCATGCGGACAGTCCGGCAGCGTGGCTGGCAAGAGCAAACCCGAGCGCGTGGTGATGCTGAACGTGTCGTACGACCCGACACGTGAGTTCTACCGCGAATACAACCCGTTTTTCCAACGCTACTGGCAAAAAACACACGGACAGGAAGCAGATATCCGCCTCTCCAACGGCGGTTCGGGCAAACAGTCGCTGACCGTACAAAACGGCTTGAAGGCCGATGTCGTGACACTTGCGCTGGCATCCGACATCGACGCGCTCCATCACAGCAAAGCAGGCAGGCAACTCCTGTCGGCAGACTGGCAAAAAGCCCTGCCGCACAACAGCACACCCTACACTTCGACCATCGTGTTCCTAGTACGCAAAGGCAATCCCAAGCAGATTCATGACTGGGACGACTTGGTCAAAGGTGATGTCCAAATTATCACGGCGAACCCGAAAACTTCAGGCGGCGCGCGCTGGAATTTCCTATCGGCTTGGGCGTATGCACAAGAAAAAGGCGGAGATGCGGCGGCAGAACAGTTTGTCTCCGAACTCTACCGCCGCGTGCCGGTCATGGACGCAGGCGCGCGCGGTTCGACCATTACCTTTACACGGCGCGGATTAGGCGATGTTTTGCTGGTATGGGAAAACGAAGCACACCTTGCCTTGCAGGAAAATCCGAACCAATTTGAAATCATCACGCCGTCAATATCCATGCTGTGCGAACCGCCCGTCGCCGTGGTCAGCGCAGTAGCAAAAGAAAAAGGCACGGAACAAATCGCCAAAACCTATTTGGAAATGCTGTATAGCAAAGAAGCGCAACGAATGGCAGCACGCCATTTCTACCGCCCCACCGACGAGGCCGTACGCACCGAATTTAAAACACGCTTCCCCGATTTGAAACTGGTCAGCATCGACGAAACCTTCGGCGGCTGGCGCAAAGCACAAGCACGATTTTTCAACGACGGCGGCGTATTCGATAAGATTTACCGACCGCAAAGCTGATTGCATTCAGATATAGTGGATTAACTTTAAATCAGGGCAAGGCGAGGCAACGCCGTACTGGTTTAAAGTTAATCCACTACAAAACAAAAGTCGTCTGAAAACCTGTTTCCACGTTTTCAGACGACCTCTTGGTCTTCATACGCTTACACGGACCAATCAGAAAAACAGCTCGCGCCAGCTGATACGTTGCAGACCACAGATACGGCCTTTTACTTCTAGTGATTGACCTTTATTCAAGAGCAAGCTGCGCTGGTCTCCCTCTTTGCCTGAGAAGCATCTATTGTTAGGCGTACCAGAACCATAACCCAGCTCCTTATCCGTACCGGTTTCACCGCTGTCACCATCGGCAGTAACAGGATCGTCCGTACGTTTATTCGGATCGATAAAGGTGAAGCTGACAATACCTTCTTGAGTCAAACCGTTGGCGTATTGCGTACCGAAACCACTCAATTCACGCTTAAATATATCAGGTGTAAAACGTGCGCTACGGCTATTGAGTGCACCGCCATTATCAGCATTGATGCCGAGGAAAGTTGTACTGGTTACAGTTGACTTATTGTTGCTGACAGGCAGACACAAGTCTTTTTCCGCCTCTTCCTTGCCGATGGTCTTACCAACATCGGAAGTGTACTTGCGTATCGTAACGATGGCAGTACGCAGAATCATGGTCGGCTTAATACTGACACGCTCGCCAGAACCTAGATTGATGAACCAGCCTTTATGCGTCTCTTCAATTGTTTCATTACTCAGATACAATGCCTTACTGGTTCGTGGCTGATTGTTTCCATCGTTATATGACTGCTCTACCTCAGTAATAGTTTGCTTGCGTAGATTTTGCTCGGCAACATCTTGATTTGTCTTATCTGCAGCAAGATCTTTCGGCGCTTTATCCAATTTTTGGAAAATACCGTAAATCGATTGTGTTTCAGTATTGCTCAAATCACTTTGGTAGATTTCGCTGCCCGTACCGAAAATCACAATATAGTCATTAGCACTTTTTCGCGATACGGCAGGTGCCGAAGTAATCGGTTTGTTTGGCGAGCCTGAGAAAATTTTGACCGCAGTCCAATCTTTCGGGGTTGCACTACGCAGATCGAAGCGGTACATATTCCCCCCTCTATCGCCTGCAAAAGCAAAATCGACAACTCCGTCAAAATTAGTATCAAGTAGTGTCGGCGTGGACAGACCGCCTACACCATCCTTCACGACAATTTTGGCCAGCTGATCACCGGGCTTACCTGCAGCCTGACCGCGTTTCTCGCCTGTACCGACTTCTTTACCAAGCATTTCGTAAACATATAACGCAGTTTCGTTGGTTGCCGCATCTTTTTCTTCGGCTGCATAGCCACTGGCGAGGAAGCCCACATAACGGATATTTTCATCCAGTTTCGCACTACCGTCAGTTTCACGTTTTACGGAAACACGTCCGATTTGCGGCGTACCAATGGTAAAGCCCAAAGTATTGTCTTTACCTTTGGTCGTTTCAAACAAAGGAACTTTATCGCTCAAAGCAGCCGCATCCAAACCGGTATTGGTGGTTTGATCTTCTTTACCGCCTATATTGAGAGCGTATGCACCACGTCCGCCTTGTCCCATTGCACCAAACATAAAGACACGTTGCTGAAACTTACTGCCTTGTTCTGCAACAGGAGTCTGACGCAGGGTAAAACCGCCGTTTACACCATATTTATGGTTTTCGATGGATTTTCCGTAATCCGCATGTGCAATGTCTTTCAATACTTTGGCAAGCGTAATTGGGTTACCTGACGCATCGTTTTCGCGCTCCATTGCAGAAGGAAGATAGCTGACTTTCAAATCATAAGGATGGTTGCCATCCGTACTTTGGAAAATATGCACCATACCGTCATTGGCTGCGGCAACCAAATATTTGCGGCGACCATGCTCCTGATTACCGACTGCAGCAACGGATCCATCCAAAATATCACCCAAATCACGCTCTCCGGCCTTACGGACACGGTAAGGACTATATGCACTGTCATCGCTACCGACCCTGCCCGTCCAATTGAGCAATTTTTTCCATTCGTCACCATTAGTACTCTCAATGCCAAAATAGGCATTGTTGACTTTATCAGCAGGAATGTCATCAATAGAGTATGTATTAGAACCCGTGTTAATCAACGTTTTACGGTGACCGAAAGAAGGCTGTGTCACCATACCTTCTCTTCTACCATCACTATCATTCAATTTATTGAATAAAATCTGGCTACTCCAAGATCCAGTATTCAGTTTAATGGTTGCTGCCAGATCAGGAATACCACTGCTGGAAGTTGCAGGCGCAGTACCACCCTCACCTTCAAAAGGAATGCTTGCACTATCATCACTGATCTGACTGATAATTTTCTCAAAGGCCTTATATAAATCATCAGGTTTCGCAGCGTTGAAATACCAGCCATCACGACTTGCACCCCTTATGAGGTATTGCTCACCAGCCGGAGAAATGCCGTTACCAAAACCAACAGTGAAGGTTTGTACCGTTTGTTTACTGTAATCCACGCCCTTAGGGTCAATATTTGGATCGCCATCCCAGCTCACCCCAGCAGCATCAACACGGTCTACGGCAGCAGTTTTAATGTCTTTGACATCAAGCTTACGGCTAAAAAATGCCATACCGCCCTCGACCCCTCTGTATCTGTTGGCAGTATCCCAGAATTTCGAATAGTGTACATTTTCCCTCTTATCTCTACATGTATCAGCCAAGTCGTAAATGCTGAAATCTCTCATCGGAGACTGGCCAAAATATTTGTAAGCAGTAATAAACGGTTCTGTCCGATAAAGATCTGCCTCGTAGTTGAGGTATGCACTCGGATAGCTTGAGTTTCTCCGACCGTTATTCCCATCATAGTTAAAACGATAATGAAAACTTGTCCTATCATGATTACAAGAGAAGTTGGCATCACCGTCAGACATCATCACAACATAGGATTTCTGACAGCGGTATTTGATATTCGGCATAACAGCGGATGCAACTACTTCGTAATACCTACGGGTAGCAGGCGTATAACCAGAGGGGCTCATGTTATCTACCAAAGTTTTCATTTGCACCCATGAGGTCTTAAATGTTTCTTCGCTATTCGTATAATTCTTTTTAGTATGTTTTGTAGGATCAGGATTGCTAAAATTATTCTCTGTATTTACCAAGGCCTGCAAACCCCAGTTAAATTTATCCTGATACTTGTCAAGAACCTGATTCAATGCTTTTTTCGTTACATCCATCCTTGATTCTTGCCCAGGAGGGTTCCCTCCCCCTGTAATCGCATTGCGACCCATACTCCCAGAGTTATCAATAAAAAACATAATGTTATGTTTAATTTTCGGCTGTTCGGTAATCTGAGATTCGTTTTGCAGGTAGAGCGGGGTTTTGGCAAACTGCGCTTGCGCTTGCGATGCTGCACCCATCAGAGCGAGTGCGGAGGCGATGCTGTAAATCATCGGACGGACGGTACCGGGGAAACGTGAAGGATTGTTTTTCATAATGCGTTCTTTTTTCATAAAATCGTCGGTTGACGGATGATGACGTTGTTTTTATTTTCTCGGAATGCGATTCTAACATTTACAATGTCATTTATGTGCAGTTCCGAATATTTTTTTGCCTGATACAGGGGACAAATGGTGAAAATGAAACAGACCGCATGATTATTAAGGTAGAAACTATCTTAGGATACAACTTGAACGATATGGCTTTTTGACGTAGAATGCATTGCTTCTACGGCATAGGCAGCTATGCCTGAAAAAGCACGTTACGCAGCAAAATCAAGGCTGCGGGGCGTGTTTTTTTTTAGCCGATATTTTCTCAGGCGGTCTTTTTTGTAAACAATTTTCAGACGACCCCTGCCCGTTTCTGCAAACCGACCATCATCAGGCAAACAGGATTCCATCATGACCACTCCGGCTCTTCTCGTTCTCGCTGACGGCAGCGTATTTCACGGCACATCAATCGGTTACGAAGGTTCGACTTCCGGCGAAGTCGTGTTCAACACTTCCATGACCGGCTATCAGGAAATCCTGACCGACCCGTCCTACTGCAAACAAATCGTTACCCTCACCTACCCCCACATCGGCAATACCGGCACCAACGTCGAAGACGAAGAAAGCTGCAGCGTTTATGCCGCAGGCTTGATTATCCGCGACCTACCGCTGCTGCACAGCAACTTCCGTGCCTCCGAAAGCCTGCACGACTATCTGGTGCGCAACAAAACCGTCGCCATTGCCGACATCGACACCCGCCGCCTGACCACGCTGCTGCGTGAAAAAGGCGCGCAAGGCGGCGCGATTCTGACCGGCACGGACGCCACGGTTGAAAAAGCGCAAGAACTCATCGCCGCATTCGGCAGCATGGTCGGCAAAGATTTGGCGAAAGAAGTTTCCTGCAAAGAAGCCTACGAATGGACCGAAGGCGAATGGGCGCTGGGCAAAGGTTTCGTTACCCCTGCCGAACAGCCGTTCCACGTCGTCGCCTATGATTTCGGCGTGAAAACCAACATCCTGCGTATGCTCGCCGCACGCGGCTGCCGCCTGACCGTCGTCCCCGCCCAAACCAGCGCGGAAGACGTGTTGGCACTCAATCCCGACGGCGTGTTCCTCTCCAACGGCCCCGGCGACCCCGAGCCTTGCACCTACGCCATCGAAGCCGTACAAAAACTGATGGCAAGCGGCAAACCCATCTTCGGCATCTGCTTGGGACACCAGCTCATCAGCCTAGCCATCGGCGCAAAAACCTTGAAAATGCACTTCAGCCACCACGGCGCGAACCACCCCGTGCAAGACTTAGATAGCGGCAAAGTCGTTATCACCAGCCAAAACCACGGCTTCGCCGTCGATGCCGACACCCTGCCCGCGAACGCAAGGATTACCCACAAATCCTTGTTCGACAATACCTTGCAAGGCATCGAGCTGACCGACAAACCCGTGTTCTGCTTCCAAGGCCACCCCGAAGCCAGCCCCGGCCCGCAGGATGTCGGCTATCTGTTCGACAAATTCATTGACAATATGAAAGCGGCGAAGCAATAAAGCGAATTTTTCAGACGGCCGTCAAATCCGGCAGGCCGTCTGAAAATCAAGCGATTCAAAATCCTGTAACTCAAGTCAGAAAGGAAACCCCATGACTGAAAAACAAATGCGCGTACTCTCCATCGTCGCCACCCTGGCCGCCGTCGGTATGTACGTTTCTTATATCCCGCAAATCCAAAACAACCTTGCCGGCAACCCCGGCTCGCCGTTGCAACCCCTCGTCGCCGCCATCAACTGCACATTATGGTTTGCCTACGGCTTTTTGAAAGAAAAACGCGACTACCCCATCATACTGGCAAACGCCCCCGGTATCATTTTGGGTTTGATTACGTTTGTCACTAGTTTTTAAGGAAGTTTTCAGACGGCCTGTGCAACATAAAAACGCAAAAGGTCGTCTGAAAAAAGATTGTCATCAAGGCGTTTCCCACACCTGATAATAAAAAAATGAACCCGCCTGAAAAACTATTGACCACCGACAACCCCGCCCTGTATCAACGCGCCAAAGCCATGCGTCAAGAAATGAGCAAGGCGGAAGCGAAATTGTGGCAGCACCTGCGGGTAGGCCGTCTGAACGGCTATAAATTCCGCCGCCAGCAGCCGATTGGAAACTATATTGTTGATTTTATGTGCGTAACGCCCAAGTTGATTGTCGAAGCAGACGGTGGGCAACATACAGAACAAGCCGCATACGACCACGCGCGAACGGCATATCTGAACAGCCTGGGCTTTACCGTGCTGCGGTTTTGGAATCACGAGATTTTGCAGCAAACAAACGATGTACTGGCGGAAATCCTGCGCGTGTTACAGGAATTGGAAAAGCAGCCTGCACGGTAGCAGATGGCTGATTTTGATTGGATTTTTGAAAATTATAGTGTGCAGGCTGCCTGAATTGAGTATTTATAAAGGTCGTCTGAAAAGCAAAAGCAGCCTGCACGATCTGATTTCTTTGCAGAACCCTTCATCCCAATAGCCACCCGTCCTCTCTCCCCGTGGGAGAGAGCTAGAGAGAGGGCAACAAGCCGCAAGGCTTGTATTTTAGGGGACCAAGGGATTTGGGAAGGGTTACCGAAATTCGGGGAATGCCCTCTCCCCAGCCCTCACCCACAGGGGAGGGAGCGGGTTGCAGCAGGTTTTGCGGTTGCAGTTGGTTTGAAAAGCAACTTGGATTTACAACCGTTGATGCAGGTCGTCTGAAAAGTAAAAAGCAGCCTGCACAACCTGTTTTCCTTGCAGAATCCTTAATCCCAACAGCCGCCCGTCCTCTCTCCCGTGGGAGAGGGGCAACAAGCCGCAAGGCTTGTATGGGCAGTTAGGGTGTTGAGAAAGGTTGCCGAAATTCAGGGAATGCCCTCTCCCCAGCCCTCCCCCACGG
>NZ_KV794963.1:1541-1912 GCF_001808875.1 Neisseria sp. HMSC064E01 | reverse complement strand
CTCTCCCCAGCCCTCCCCCACGGGGGAGGGGGCAGGTTGCAGCGGATTTGGCGATTTTGGCGATTTGAAAGGCAACTTGGGTTTACAGCCGTTGATGTAGGCCGTCTGAAAAATAAAAAGCAGCCTGCACAACCTGTTTCCTCGCAGAACCTTTAACCCCAACAGCCGCCCCGTCCTCTCTCCCGTGGGAGAGAGCTAGAGAGAGGGCAACAAGCCGCAAGGCTTGTATTTGGGCGGTTAGGGTGTTGGGGAAGGTCGCCAAAATTTGGAGAATGCCCTCTCCCCAACCCTCCCCCACGGGGGAGGGAGCAGGTTGCAGCAGGTTTTACGGTTACAGGCGGTTTGAAAAGCAACTTGGATTTACAACCGTT
>NZ_KV794963.1:1194-1441 GCF_001808875.1 Neisseria sp. HMSC064E01 | reverse complement strand
TTGAAAAGCAACTTGGATTTACAACCGTTGATTTCAGGTCGTCTGAAAAGTAAAAAACAGTCTGCACAACCTATTTCCCTTGCAGAACCCTTAACCTCAACAGCCACCCCGTCCTCTCTCCCCGTGGGAGAGAGCTAGAGAGAGGGCAACAAGCCGCAAGGCTTGTATTGGGGCGGTTAGGGTATTGGGAAAGATTGCCGCGATTTGGGAGAATACCCTCTCCCCAGCCCTCCCCCACGGGGGAGGG
>NZ_KV794963.1:643-1094 GCF_001808875.1 Neisseria sp. HMSC064E01 | reverse complement strand
GGGGAGGGAGCGGGTTGCAGCGGATTTTGCGGTTGCAGGCGATTTGAAAAGCAACTTGAATTTACAATCGTTGATTGCAGGCCGTCTGAAAAGTAAAAAGCAGCCAGTACAACCTATTTTTCTTGCAGAACCCTTAATCCCAACAGCCACCCCGTCCTCTCTCCCGTGGGAGAGAGCTGGAGAGGGGGCAACAAGCCGCAAGGCTTGTATTTGGGCGGTTGGAGTGTTGGGAAAGATTGCTTCAATTCGGGGAATGCCCTCTCCCCAGCCCTCCCCCACGGGGGAGGGAGCGGATTGCAGCAGGTTTTGCGGTTGCAGGCAGTTTGAGAAGCAGCTTGGGTTTACGGCCGTTGATGTAGGCCGCCTGAAAAACAAAAAGCAGCCCGCACAACCTGTTTTCCTTGCAGAACCTTTAACCCCAACAGCCACCCCGTCCTCTCTCCCCGTGGGA
>NZ_KV794963.1:0-543 GCF_001808875.1 Neisseria sp. HMSC064E01 | reverse complement strand
GGGGAGGGAGCGGGTTGCAGTGGATTTTGCGGTTGCAGGCGGTTTAAAAAGCAGATTGGGTTTGCAGCCATTGATTACAGGTCGTCTGAAAAACAAAAAGCAACCTACACAACCTTTTTCCTTACAGAACCCTTAACCCGAACAGCCGCCCCGTCCTCTCTCCCGTGGGAGAGAGCTAGAGAGAGGGCAACAAGCCGCAAGGCTTGTATTGGGGTGGTTAGGGTGTTGGGAAAGATTGCTGCAATTTGGAGAATGCCCTCTCCCCAGCCCTCTCCCACGGGAGAGGGGGCAGGTTGCGGTAAATTTTGCGGTTACAGACAATTTGAAAATGGATTGTGCCGCAGAGGTAAGTTGGGTTGTCAAACCCAACGTTTTTAGATGATTAAGCGGTTTGTGTTGGGTTTTCAACCCAACCTTGTATATCGGAACTCCAGTATCATAGCAACAAACCGCCCGGCCGCCACCCGTACCCAACCGAGGCAAACAACCGTTGCGTAGCTCAGGGAGCGGTCGGGCAACCCATCGACACAACCGGACAGTTGC
>NZ_KV794962.1:0-238 GCF_001808875.1 Neisseria sp. HMSC064E01 | reverse complement strand
CCGACAACCGCCTGAAAACCTACAACGGCACGACCTATTACTACGACGAACTCGGCAACCTGATCCACCGCGAACTCGCCGACGGCGAAATGCAGAACTATTTCTACGACCTGCACGACCAACTGGTTAAAGCCGAAATCTTCAAAAAAGACGGCACGAAAGAAACTTGGGCGTACAGCTACGACGCCTTGGGCAGAAGGATAGGCAAAGGTCGTCTGAAAAACGAAGAAGTTTCAGA
>NZ_KV794961.1:0-218 GCF_001808875.1 Neisseria sp. HMSC064E01 | reverse complement strand
CCGTCGTTGTTCACAACGGTATCGCCTGCGGTGAAGCTGTCGGCTTTCAGGTTAGGTGCGGTCGCCACTTTGTAAGTGGTGCTGCCGTCGGCATTTTGCTCGGGGGTGACGACGATGTTGTCGTTGCCGCTGTCCACTTTGGATGTGGCTTTCGCTGCGGCTGCTTTGAGCTGCGCAACGTTCACTGCGTCGGTGTCGTCCGTACCTTTGGCTACGTT
>NZ_KV794960.1:0-239 GCF_001808875.1 Neisseria sp. HMSC064E01 | reverse complement strand
ACCGCAGGCGATACCGTTGTGAACAACGACGGTGTTAAAGTTGGTGACAAAGTGGCACTGGGCAAAGACGGTCTGAAAGCAGGCGATGTGAACATCACTGCTGACGGCATCAACGCAGGCAACAAAGCCATCAGCAACGTTGCCGCCGGTGTGAAAGACACCGATGCTGCCAACGTCGGACAGCTGAACCGTTTGGCTGCTGCAGCTAAGACCGAAGTCGAAGCCGGTACCAACATCGC
>NZ_KV794959.1:80465-80691 GCF_001808875.1 Neisseria sp. HMSC064E01 | reverse complement strand
CTAATGGCCACTAGGGCAGTGTCTTCGGCTTTGAGGCTGTCCAATTTGCAGATGATGGTGTAGCGGGTAACGCGTTCGACCAAGGTCAGTAATGCACTTTTCTGTCCTTTGCCGACGATGGTGTCGGCCTCCCAATCGCCGATGCGGGTTTTCTGGTCAACGATGGCGGGTCGGTTTTCTATGCCGACGCGGTTGGGCACTTTGCCTCTGGTCCATGTGCTGCCGT
>NZ_KV794959.1:72735-80365 GCF_001808875.1 Neisseria sp. HMSC064E01 | reverse complement strand
GTGTCGATGTGTTGAATCAGCTGCGAATCGAGCTTATAGGGTTGTCGCTTACGTTGTTTGGTAAGCCTGCTTTGCCGTTGTGCTTTCTCGGCGCTGTATTGCAGCCCTGGGTTGCAGTGCCGTTTGATTTCGCGGCTAATGGTGCTTTTGTGGCGGTTAAGCTGTTTGGCGATTTCGGCGATGGTGCAGTAGCGGGACAGGTATTGGATATGGTATCGTTCGTCTTGGGTCAGTTGTGTGTAGCTCATGGCAATCTTTCTTGCAGGAAAGGCCGTATGCTACCGCATACTGGCCTTTTTCTGTTATGGAAAGTTGCACTTCAAATCCGAATCCGCCGTCGTCTGAAACCGCACCGACGCAGTTTCAGACGACCTTTTCAGTTTTAAACGGACATAAAATCAGTATTTCACCAACACCGCGCCCCATGCGAAGCCGCCGCCTATGCCTTCGAGCAGCAGGTTTTGTCCGCGCTTGATTTGACCGTTTTGGATACCGACGTCGAGCGCGAGCGGGATGGACGCGGCGGAGGTGTTGCCGTGTTCCTGTACGGTCAGGATGACTTTTTCCATGTCCAGACCCAAGTGTTTGGCGGTGGAGTCGATAATGCGTTTGTTGGCTTGGTGTGGCACGAGCCAGTCAATTTGATCGGGGGTATAACCCGCCTCGCTGATGACTTCGTCGGCGATTTTCGCGAGCATTTTGACCGCGAATTTAAACACGCCCGGCCCGTCCATTTTGACGTAGGGCGAGCCGCAAACTTGTCCGTTGGCGATTTGACCAGGCACGTTGAGCAAGTCGAGATAATTGCCGTCGGCTTTGAGTTTGCTGTGGATGATGCCCGCTTCATCGGACGCGCCCAATACTACCGCGCCTGCGCCGTCGCCAAACAAAACGCAGGTCGTGCGGTCGTTCCAATCGACGATGCGGCTGAACGTTTCCGCACCGATGACCAAAGCCTTTTTCGCCATGCCGCTTTTAATGTAGGCATTGGCGGTGGACAGGGCGTACATAAAGCCGGCACATACTGCCTGTACGTCAAACGCGGGGCAACCGTTTTCTATGCCGAGCTTTTGTTGAACGATGGTCGCAGTGGACGGGAACTGCATATCGGGGGTAGCGGTCGCCACGATAATTAAATCGATTTCATCGGCAGCGACACCCGCGTCCTCCAGTGCGCGGCGTGATGCTTCGGCGGCGAGGTCGCTGGTTTTTTCGCCTTCGTCTGCAATATGGCGGAACTTGATGCCGGTACGGGTGGTAATCCACTCGTCGGACGTATCGACTTTTTTCGCCAAATCGTCGTTGCTGACGCGGTTGGCGGGAAGATAGCTGCCGGTACCTAAAATTTTGGCGTATTGCATGTGAAGGCCTTTGAGCGTTGATTCGGATAATCGGCTATTGTAAGCGAAAACGGATGAATTGCCCAACGCCGCGAAGGCGTAAAACAGGTAAAGCGGGCAACGGCTTGAAAAACAAATATAAGCCCATGATTTTAATGAAACTGACTTTTCAAACCATCTAAAAATTTACGTTTCCATATCCCGTTTTCAGACGACCTCGGTTACACGAAATCCCCCCAAAGCGTCTGCATCGCCGCAATCGCCGCCAGCGAAGCGGTTTCCGTCCGCAAAACCCGCTTGCCCAGCGTTACCGATTGAAATCCCGCCTCAAACGCCAACTGCTCCTCCTCGTCCGTCCAGCCGCCTTCCGGCCCCACCATAAAAATCAGGTCGTCTGAAAACGGCTTGACGGCACGCAAACTCTGGGCGCGGTTCAAACTCATCAACAGCTTGGTCGTTTCAGACGACATCTGTTTCAAAGCCTCGCGGTAAGGCAGCAGCGGGCGCACCTCCGGCACCATATTCCTGCCGCTTTGTTCGCAAGCGGACACCACAATCTCCTGCCAACGCGCCACCCGTTTGTCCGCCCGCTCGCCGCTCAGGCGCACGACGCAGCGTTCGCTGATTACCGGCTGAATCGCCACCACGCCCAGCTCCACGCTTTTCTGCAAAGTAAAATCCATACGTTCGCCGCTCGATACCGACTGCACCAACGTGATTTTCAGCGGCGACTCATTGTCCGCCTCCTCCTCGCGCAACACTTCCGCGCAGGCACGGCGTTTTTCCAAAACATCCAAACGCGCGGGATACGCCTTGCCGTTGCCGTTAAACAAAACGACCCCCTCCCCGCAGCGCACGCGCAAAACATTCAAATGACGCACAACATTATCAGGCAGTTCAACGACTTGCCCCGCATATAAAGCATCAGGCAGATAAAATCTGGACATGGTTCTTCAAGTGAAAACGGATATAATAACGCGATTATACGATTTCGCACCCCAACCGCAAAAACAAGGACAAAAAGTGTTACACCGATTGCAAAAAGTCGTCCGGCACATCGCGCAAACCGAAGTCATGCCGCGCTTCCTGAATACCCCGTCGCACCGCAAAGAAGACGGCTCCATGCTCAGCGAAGCCGACCTCGCCGCCCAAACTGCCTTCGCCGCCGCCCTGCCCTTGTTGATCGACAGCCCCATGCTCGGCGAAGAAATGAGCGTACAAGAACAAACCACCCTTTGGAAACTGCACGCGCATACCGATGGGCTGTGGGTCGTCGACCCCATAGACGGAACCAACAACTTCGTCAACGGACTGCCCCATTTCGCCGTTTCCGTCGCCTTCGTCAAAAACGGCCGCGCCGAACTCGGCATCATCTACAACCCTGTCAGCGGCGAATGCTTCTACGCCGAACGCGGCAAAGGCGCATACCTCAACGGCACACAACTCCCCCTGCGCACCGTCGACAAAAAACTCAGCGAAGCCATCGCAGGCGTCGAAATCAAATACCTGCGTTCCGGCAAACTCACCAGCCGCATGAGCACGCTCGCCCCCTTCGGCACCATCCGCAGCATGGGCAGCAGCACGCTCGACTGGTGCTACCTCGCCAGCGGACGCTACGACGTTTACGTCCACGGCGGACAAAAACTGTGGGACTACGCCGCCGGCGCGCTGATTTTTGAAGAGGCAGGCGGCAACCTGTCCACTTTGGAAGGCGACGACTTCTGGAGCGGCGAACACGTCTTCAAACGCTCCGTCATCGCCGCCCTGCAACCCGCCCTGTTCGAACGTTGGGAAAAATGGATACGGGAGAACCAGTAAACCGGTTTTATCGACAAACACAGCGGCAGATTAAACAAAACAATCATAAAGAAATAGGGAAAGTTTCAGACGACCTTTCCAGACGACCTTATTTGAATTATCCACCCATTTCGAAACAATCAAACCGATGAACAGACCTTCCGTTATTTTCATTGATGTGGACGACACCCTCGTCACAAGCGTAGGCAGTACGCGTATTCCCATGCCCGAAGTCATCCGCCAAGTCCGCCGCTTGCATGAAAACAGGCATATGCTTTACCTTTGGAGTAGCGGAGGTGCCGACTACGCCCGTCGCGGCGCAAAAGAATTGGGCATATCGGAATGTTTCCAAGCATTTTTACCCAAACCAAACGCCTATATTGATGATCAAGCGGTACACGAATGGCGGTTCTGCACCCACTTCCTCCCCATCAATAGCGGGCAAATCGACGGGTAGACTCAACAACAGCATTTCGCCCGACGGAATGAAAAAGCAATTGCCGTGTATCCTTGCACATCTCCTATACAAAAAGGTCGTCTGAAAATAGCTTTTTAGACGACCTTCTAAAATGGCTGTTGTAAAAATATGGCATATGAAATTTAAAATTCAACGAATTTAATACCGTTTATCTCGATAAATTAACGTCTATCGGGGTTTTCGCGCAATTTATTCAAAAAATTTCACTTCTTAACAGCATTTAATACTAATGCTGGTAGAATTCAAATTGCTGACACACACCGCTCTTTTATCCCTTTTGGGCGGTGCAGCAAGTAAGACGTTTTCCCGCAATGTATTGGCCATTCATACTTCTCCCTTGGTATGAATGGTTTTTTTTATCTACGGTTTTGATAACTCAGCTCTGACGCCCGATTAAGCACAATAAATATCGCAAACGCCATACAGATCCGGCTGAAAGATAGGGTATATCTACAATCCTATTATTCAGTTTCAAAAACCACCTTGAAAAATCGATAACCAAATAAGACAGATATACGCCCACTTCTCGCAACAGCATTTTATACCAAAATTCAGCAAAAACTGAAATATCAATCCAATCCAGAACCAACAATCCCATTCACACCGGCAGCCTGCGCCAACCGATACAAGATATTTTGCGGCATATCGTTGTGCCACAACCGCGTGATGTTCGCAATCACCGGCAGATGACAGGTTTGCCGCACCCTGACAATCGCATCCACATCCAAACGATAAGCATGTTCCGGTTCGAAACTCAAAGTCCCCGCCTCGCCCAAGATAATATGGTGATTGCCGCGCAAAGCGATGTGTTCGGCAGCCGCCAGCCAATCATCAACCCGATGATGCTTATCTTTACACAACACTACCGGCGTATTCAGACGACCCACTTCATCCAACAAGACCCGATTCCCCATCAGCTCTCCGCCCAGATACAAAACGTCTGCCTGCGCCTTCAAAGCCTCATCAATCTGACGCACATCGCGGATACGCACCAAAATCGGCTTTCCCTGTTCATGAAGCTGCTGAATATCCTGCTGCATCAGTTGGATTCTCGCCTTTTCACTCCCATTGTCCATTTCCGCATAAGGTCGTGCCGACAAATAAAACGGATCGACAAATCCTGCATCCGCATCCTCAATCCGATTGATATCCGCCACGATATCCAAAACCTTCTCGCCGCCAAACAACACACCCCGTATCGAAATCTTGCTGTCTTCAGACTGCTCCTCCCGACTGATGATTTTCCAATCGTTCAGAACCCGGAACACGCGCTCCACATCGGGCAGCCGCGCCAATTCATTGGAATGGAAGACCCGCTCGTCGCCCAGCGCGCCGATAATCGTCCTTTCTTCACCACGCGAAATATGTTCCCGCAAGCCGCGGCTGCGAATCGTATCCACCACCCGTTGGACGGACTCCTCGCTCGACCATTTGCGCATTACGATAATCATCGACACCTCCTCAAACCAATAGAACCTGCATTATATAGTCACGTTTTATCAAAACGATACCTCAACACAAAGGTAAGCGCACCAACCGTCTGCCTTAATATCTAAACAACATGGTCAGATATCGTGTCGTCTGAAATCCGTATCCCACCACTCAGCCCCATTCGCAACCCTCTGTCCCGCCGCGCCAACCATCCCAAGGGCATGTGTTATACTTTTACTCTTTAATCTTTATTTGTACCCATGAACCTTCTGCCAAACTCCGGAAAATTCTGGCTGAAATTCCTCATCTTCAGCCTCATAGCGGTCATCGCCACCGCAGCCGGACTATACGCATCGGTTTACAACTTCTTCACACCCAAACGCATCGAAACCCTTACCCAATCCGCCCTGCAATCAACCCAACGCACCATCCGCTTCAGCCCCGAAATTCAACGCAGTTGGTTCCCCCGCCCTACCCTTACCCTCAAAAACGTCGTCATCTCCTACCCCAACAGTACGCAAGCCGCCATCCACATTAAAGAAACCAACATCGGAATCGGCTGGAGCAGCCTGTGGAACGACGCACCCATTATCGAAAAATGGGTGCTTAAAGGCGCAGATGTTTCAATCGAACGCGCCGAAAACGGCAAATGGAGCCTGCAAGACCTTTGGCAGCAGCCCCGTAACACAGCCACGCTCAACCGCCTCGTCGTAGAAAACAGCACCCTGCGTCTGAAACTCGACAACACACCGTACACCATCGAAGACTTCAGCCTCAACCTCCGTTCGGAAGATTCCGACGGCCGCCGTTTCAAAATCAACGGAAACATCCGCAACCCGCAGTTCCCCCTCGTGTGGAACGGCAACGGCCTGCTTCAAACCAACGCAGCAAACTGGAGCATTCCCGAGTTTCGCTTTGAAGCGCAAAGCCGCCGTGACCAAGACACGGTAAAAATCAACATCACCAGCGCCTTAGATTGGCAAACGCAAAACCACACCCTGCAAGTCAGCAATATCAACCTACGTGCAGAAAGCGTCCAACGCAACCTCCACCTGACCGCCCAAGCGCCGCTGCTCATCTTCAAAGACAACCATCTCAACCTCAATACCGTCAGCGGGGCATTTACCGCAGGCTCGCCCGACAACCAATGGGACGGCTCCTTCAAACTCGACAAAACCAATCTGCGTCCGAGCGTCATTACCCTTGACAGCTTCGAGCTCAACGGCAGATACAAAAACCAACTGCGCCAAACCAGCTTTACCGTCAGCGGCCCCATGTTGTGGCAGAAAAAAACCGGATTGCAATCCGACAGCCTGCGCATTACCACCCTGCAGGACACCGTCAACCGACTGCCCCAACCGCGCTTTATCAGCATGCTCGACGGAAATTTCAGCCTGACCGATTCCGGCAACTGGCAAGGCAGCTTCAAAGGCACATTCGACCGCCAACCCGTTGCCTTGAGCTTAAAATACCAAACCCAAGCCGAGCAAAAACCCAGACTCGAAGCAGGCGTCGCCCTGCAAAAACTCAACCTCCCCCCCTACTTGGAAGACTTTCAAGCCGGTTCAGACGACCCCTACCCGAAATTTCTCAACCACGCCAACACCCCCGATATCGAAGCCAGCATCAAGGTCAACAATATCCAAACGCCCGGCTTCCAATTGGACAACGTCGAAACCCGGCTGACCGCCAATAACGAACATATCACCCTGAGCAACTTCAAAGCCGGACTCTACGGAGGCCGTACCGAGGGCGGCATCAGCATAGCCAACACCACACCCCTCTCCTACCACCTCCAACAAAACGCAGAAAGCGTACAAATCCAACCCTTGCTGCAAGACCTGTTCGGTTTCCACAGCTTCAGCGGCAACGGCAACGCCGTCATCGACCTGACCACCAAAGGCAACAACCGCGAGCAAATGCTCAAAAACCTCAACGGGATGCTGACCCTCAACATCTCCAAAGGCGCATGGCACGGTATCGACATGGACAACATCCTCAAAAACGGCATCATCAGCAAAGACAACACCCAACAAACCCCGCCGCCCAAAACCCCTTTCCACCATTTCGTCCTCAACAGCGAAATCGACAAAGGCATCAGCCGCCATGTCAACACCGAACTCTTTTCCGACAGCCTACACGTTGTCAGCAGCGGCTATACCGACCTCAGCACCCAAGAGCTATCGGAAGACCTGCTCATCCGCAATGCCCTGAACCCGCAAAACAAACCCATTCCGCTCAAAATCAGAGGCACAGTACAAAACCCGTCCATCACCATCGACTACAACCGCCTGACCGACGGCCTCAACAGTCCGCAGGAAAAACAAAAAGCCCTCGAAAACACCCTGCGCGAACAATGGCAATGGATCAACCCCAACCGCAAATAACTCAAAGGTCGTCTGAAAACCGTTTTCAGACGACCTTTAGCTTTACGACTCCACTGGATAGAGGATACACAAAAGATAATGATGCCAAACAGACGTTGACCGGTTTTCAGACGACCTGCCTAGCCACACGGCAATCCGCCTTTTCACGGTTCGCAAGAAAATGAAGCTATAGTGGATTAAATTTAAATCAGGACAAG
>NZ_KV794959.1:44640-72635 GCF_001808875.1 Neisseria sp. HMSC064E01 | reverse complement strand
CGTACTGGTTTAAAGTTAATCCACTATAAAACTGACTGATACGCAGATACCCCCTCTTCCGCCAAATAGAAGAAGGGGTATTTTATTGCCGGCCAGAATTTTGACTTATGGCAAGAGTATGTGAAAAAACGTGAGGTCGTCTGAAAAAACGGTTGCCATTTTTTACAGATAGTTTATAGTTCTTTATAACTAATTTTCAGCTAGTTCCTTATATCTATCTTTGCAACCTTGGATAAGCAGTTGCCATTGGGTATTCCGCCCGGCGGCAACATTTTTTTATCCGTCGGGATTTGATAAAATCCGTCCATTTTATCTGACGCAGGTCGTCTGAAAAACATAATACTTTGAATATTTATAGTTTTTATGGTTATAAATATCAAATAAAAATGAACATTTTACGACAACAGCTTTATCTGGAATCAACCAAATGAACAATACAAACAAAGAGAACCTTTTCAAACTCAGCACCTTAGCGTTCTGCCTTGCCGCTCTGCCGCAAGCCGTTCAAGCCGCTGAAGAAGTGCAGCAGGTGGAATTAAAGCAGGTCAATGTGGTTGGCAAAAACCGCAGTCTGCGTACCGAAAATCAAAACAGCTATACCGTATCCGCGATGCGCTCGACTACGGGATTGGTGCTTTCTCCGAGGGAAATTCCCCAATCCGTCAGCGTCATCACCAAAAAACAACTTGAAGACCAAGGCGTGACCAGCCTCGAAGGCGCGTTGCAGAACGCTACGGGTGTCAACGTCTTCAAAAGCGGCGGGCGCACGCATTTTATGTCGCGCGGCTATTTTATCGAGCAACTTGAAGAAGACGGCATTGCCACTCAAATCGGTTCGCCCGGCGGATTCGGCTTGGGTGGTCCGTCCGGCGACCCGACCAGCGTAACCGATATAGCGATGTACGACCGCATCGAAGTGGTACGCGGCGCGGCCGGGCTGACGCAGGCAAACAACGAACCGGGCGGCACAATTAACGCCGTCCGTAAGAAACCGACCTCCAAACGCCAGCTTTCCGCCGATTTGACGGCCAACACATGGGGCAGAGTGGGCGGCACGTTTGACGCATCGGGTGCTTTAAGTCCGGAACACGGCCTGCGCGGACGTTTTGTCGGCTCGGTTGGCAGCAACAAAACCTTCCAAGACCAATCCGGCGGCCGCGACATCCTGCTTTACGGCGTGATGGACAAAGACATCGGCGACAACAGCAAGCTCACTTGGGGCGCGAGCTATCTCAACCAAACCAAAACGCCCGACCCCGACGGACTGCCCATGCGCGCAGACGGCAAAGAATGGAAACGCAGCCGCTATCTCGGCGCAGATTGGAACGAAGCCCGTCTGAAAAAACACAACCTTTTTGCCGAATTTGAACATTATTTCAACGACAACTGGAAACTGAGCAGCAAGCTGGACTGGCGTAAAAGCGACAGCTTAAAAGAATATTACACGCTGGGCGGCACGGGTAACGGCATCGGTACAGACGGTTTGGGCAAAACTTACAGCTTCGACCGCTACGACACGGACAGCCGCCAGTTTACTTTCCAAAACAACCTGACCGGCCGTATCTTCGCCTTCGGCCAAAGCCACGACCTCTTTTTCATGCACAGCTATTCCAAAGAGAAGGTGAACTCAAGCAACCGCTGGTTTGATGACAGCAGTACCTATAACGCAGATGCGTTCAACGGCAGCGAAAAAGCCAAACCCGATTGGGATTCCGCCACAGCCAAAGCCCGTGGCGGCGACGGCCGTTATACTACCCATGCCTTCGGTTTGGGGGCGCGCATCAATCCTACCGACAAACTGCACATCATCGCAGGCGGACGCTATACCAGCTGGAAACGCGACTACTATTGGGATCGCGACTTCAAAGACGGGGTAGCAGGTTCATCAGACTCGCTCAAACGCAACCGCTTCGTTCCTTATGCCGGCATCACTTACGACATCACGCCTAAACAAAGCGTTTACGCCGCCTACACGTCCATCTTCAAACAAACGATGAACCGCGACTACAACGATAACCTGTTGCCGCCGATTATGGGGCGCAACTACGAAATCGGCTGGAAAGGCGAATGGAACGAAGGCCGTCTGAATACTTCCGTCGCCCTCTACCGCACCGACAAAGACAACAACAACCAACGCGTCAATGCCAAGCCACATCCTTATTGGGAACCGCTGGATCAAAGCAGCCGCGGCTTGGACGCCGAAATCTCCGGCAGCCTGACCGACCGTTGGCAGGTTTACGCAGGCTACACCTTCAACCGCAGCACCAACCGCAACAGCGTCGGTAACAATGTTGAATCGCGCCTAAAAGGCTACAACTTCAGCAGCCATACGCCGAAGCATATGTTCCGCCTCTACACCAGCTACATCCTGCCGGTGGATGACGGCAAATGGACGGTCGGACTGGGCTTAAAGAGCAGCAGTAAAACCGCCAACTCCTACGGCTCCATCAAGCAAGGCGGCTACACCATTTGGAATACCAACGTCCAATACCGCCCAAGCAAAAACCTGCAACTGGGGCTGGCGGTCAACAACCTGACCGACAAACGCTACTACGAAAACCAATACAGCCGTGCCGCCAACAGCGGCAGCTTCTACGGCGAACCGCGAAATGCCGTGTTCAGCCTGAAGTGGAAGATGTAGTCCGTCTGCGGTAGCAAAATTAAAAAAACAATAACCAAATCATATTCGGCAATCTATCCGACCTGCTTCTGACAGACAGGAAACGGTTGCCGTTGCTGTAAAAGAAAGGGGTCGTCTGAAAACCGCCGTTGGGTTTTCAGACGACCCCTTTCCCATAAAAACCTCTTCATCCCCACTTGAAGGAGCTGCGATGAACCATCCGATTCGTTATGCCTATCTGCTTGCCGCCGTCCCGCTGCAACTTTCCGCCCAAACCGCCGATCAGACGGAACATGTCGAACAGTCCGCCGTACCGTAACCGAGCAAAGCAGTATCGCTTCGCGCGACGGCTACACCGTACCTACCATGTCCACTGCTACCGGCCTGCCGCTTGCGCCCAAAGACACGCCGCAATCCGTCAGTGTTATCACACGCAAACAGATGGATGATTCGGGCGCGACCACGCTGGAAGAAGCATTGAAAACCACCACAGGACTGCATATGTACAAACAGGGTTTCCAAACCCGCTTTCAATCCAGGGGCTTCAGTATCGCTCAAATCAGCGAAGACGGCGTCAATTCGACCGTCTGCACCATGTGCGGCAACAATCCGCACGATACCAAACAGCTGACCGATACCGCACTTTACGACCGCATCGAAGTCGTGCGCGGTGCGACAGGTATGCATAAAGCACAAAGTTTTGGGCATTTTTACACTCAACGCACTTACGGCACAATTTTTAACTTATGAGTGGCGCCATTGATAACATAAATATCTTTACTCTGAGCACTCTGAGCGGCATGCGTGCAGGTATAGCTTGAACCAGCTGAACCAGTTGTGTACCATGTATCACCTTGAAAGTAATATTCATAAGTTTGCCAGCCTGTATAACCACCATATGTATTTTTAGCATTGACATTCACGCAAGCAAGATACACTGGAAAACCTGCCCAATTTTCTCCCTCGTGTGAGCTTTTAAATGCGGAAAGAAAACCATCAAACGCTAACGTAGTTGTATAAAATACTTTGACAGGTTTCATGTAAAATTCAATTTTTGCGCTGTCATAATCTAACAAATTTCTTTGCAAATGTTGTCTAACACTAGATTGGTAATTGCTTGGATAAGCACCATAATTTGCGCTGTGAATTTGCTTCATAGATAAGGTATCTAACACAGGTTTGGTGGTGGCCACAGGTTTGGTAGTGGAGCAGCCTGATAATAATGCCAAAGTGGTCAATGAATAAATAATAAATTTTTTCACAAAAAAGCCTCTGATAAAATCAAAGGCTTATTCTAGCATTTTTTGCTAGCATTTTTTGTAAATTTATCAATATGTGGCGAGGCACACCCTTGAAAGATGGCAACTATCCTGTTTTTTCTTGGACGGGTGATGAAATCGCCAAACCCGATTGGAACAATTCACGCATGCTCGAAACGCGTCAAACCGTCCCGAATACTCACACGGCGACCATCGCCACCCGCCTGAACCTCACCGACAAATGGCACATCCTGCTTGGTACAAGTTACAGCCGCTGGCGGATGTCCCAACACTTGTCATGGATGAACAACCCCGACAGAAACTATAAAAAAGGCCGCTTCATCCCCTACGCAGGCATTACCTACGACCTCACCCCGCAACAAAACCTATATGCAAGTTACACCAGCATTTTCCTTTATCCGGGTGAGTATTACGACATCAACGGCAAGTCTATGTCGCCTGTGATGGGCAACAGCTACGAAATCGGCTGGAAAGGCGCGTGGAACAACAACAGGCTGAACACCAGCATCGCCCTGTTCCAAACCGAAAAACACAACCAGCCCACAAACACATGGTTGGGTAGAGACCCCGCAACAGGCGATGTCCGACCATTCGTACGCGGCGACCGCGCCATCTACACGCCTGTCCGCATGGAAAGCCGCGGCATTGATGCCGAAATTGCCGGCAACATCACCGACGACTGGCAGATTTTCGCAGGTTACACCTTCAACAAAAGGCGTTATACCTCCACCGCCGCCGAGCGTACCGCAGAGCGCAACGGTCGAGGGGTCGATTTCAGCCAGCACACGCCCCGACATATCTTCCGCCTCAATACCCTGTACCGCCTGCCCGATGCGGCACGCAAATGGACGGTGGGTGGCGGTGTCAACATCCAAAGCAAATCCAGCCCGATTATGGTGGACGGAGAGAAACAATATTTGGGCGGTTACGCCGTTTGGCATGCAGCCGTACAATACGAACCCTCCAAACACGCCAAACTCAGCCTGAAAATCGACAACCTGACCGACAAACGCTATTACGAAAGTTACGCCCACCGCGCTACCTACCAAGGACATTTCTACGGACAACCACGCAATGTAACCTTGAACTTCAAGTGGAAGATGTAGCCATTTTATAAAGCGAGGTCGTCTGAAAACACCATCCGGCTTTCAGACGACCTCCCGTCCTGCCGCCATGCTGCCCATCCCGACATGACGGCATCGGTATTTTCATTTGAACATCTGCAAACGGTCGTCTGAAACCCAGCAGGAAACAAAAGTTTCGGATAGCGTGTCTGATACCGTTCCCCCGCTAATGTAGATTTTCAGACGACCTCCCGTTATTTGTACCAACACACCATCCATGAACATCCTCAAAAAATTCTCCCGACTCGCCCGCCCTTTCTGGACAGGGGCGCACGGGCGCATCCAATGGCTGATGCTCGCCGTCCTCATCGGCTTCACCCTTTGTTCCATCACCATCAGCGTTTGGATCGCCGCGTGGGACAAACGCTTCTACGACGCGCTGGCTGCGTTTGACGGTGCGTCCATGCCCGCGCTCATTGTCGAATACCTTGGCTACATGGCGATGATTATCGGCTGCATCGTCTGCGGCGACTGGCTGCAAAAACGCCTCATCTTCCGTTGGCGCACCCACCTGACTGAACAATTCCAGCAAAACTGGCTCGAAGGCCACAAACACTACCGCCTGCGCCTGACCGGCGAACCCGACAACCCCGACCAACGCATTGCCGAAGACATCTACCTCCTCGCCGACAAAAGCATCGGACTGTTCCGCTCCTTCATCAATAATATTGCCAAATTCAGCGCGTTCGTCGCCGTATTGTGGACGCTCTCCGGTGTGCAGACCTTCAACATCGGCGGGCGCGACATCACCATACACGGCTACCTCGTCTGGGTTGCCCTGATTTATTCCGTCATCAGCACCCTGATTGCCCACCTCGTCGGCCGCAAACTCAAAAACCTCAATATCGACCGCCAGCACCGCGAAGCCGACTACCGCGCCGCCCTCCTGCGCGTGCGCGACCACGCCGAACAAATCGCCTTCTACAACGGCGGCAGAGCCGAAACAGGTCGTCTGAAACAACGTTACCTCCGCATCCGCGACAACTGGCGGCGGCTCACCAACTGCGAATTCCGCCAAGAAACCTTCTGGGCAACCTATGTGCGCATCAGCATCTTCATCCCTATCCTCGCCACCCTGCCCATGTACCTCGCCAAAACCATGACCTTCGGCGACATGATGCAGACCCGCACATCGTTTGCCCGCGTCCAAGACAGCTTCGGCTGGTTCACCGACTCCTACCGCCGCCTCATCGAATGGGCGGCAGTCGTCGAACGCCTCTCCGGTTTTCAGACGGCATTGGAACAAGTCGAACAAGAAGGAATAAGTGCCGCCCGCCCAGCACCCGCACCCGCCCTGACTTTAAACAACCGCCGCCAAAGCGGCATCCTCGTCCTGCAAAACCTCACCGTCCACACCCAAACCGGCAGCCCACTGCTCACCGACATCAACCTCGAAGCCCACTCCCCCGAATGGGTATTGCTCGAAGGCAGAAGCGGCATCGGCAAATCCACCCTGTTGCGCGCCCTCGCGGGCTTGTGGCCGTATTACCAAGGCAGCTTCGCCCTTGACGGCAGTCTCCTTTTCCTGCCCCAACACCCCTACCTCCCCGCCGACACCCTGCGCCACACAGTCAGCTATCCCCACCCCGCCTGCCAAGACGACCGACTTATTCAGACGACCTTGGAACAAGTCGGGCTAGGCCGCCTGAAAAATAATTTAGACGAACCATACGAATGGCACAGCATCCTCTCCGGCGGCGAACAGCAACGCCTCAGCCTCGCCCGCGCGCTGCTGAACAAACCGCAAATCCTGTTCCTCGATGAAGCCACCAACCAGCTCGACGGCGAATCCGCATTAACGCTGATGCAGGTTCTCAAGCAAAACCTTCCCGACACTCTCGTCATCGGCATCAGCCATCAACCCGAAATCCAAGCCTTGTTCGGACGTAAAGTTAATTTAAGACCGTTCAACGAGCTTGCAAACCGTTCAGATTAGTAATATAGTTCTTTCTGACTAGTTTCATAGTTCTTTAGGGTTACTTTTAAAACTCCTTGGATAGCCTCCGCCAGCTCCCGGCAGGAGGCGTTTTTTTGCCCGCAGTTTTTTGCCTGCGCTTAAGACATTGAATTTCAAAGCCCCGGCCAATATCAGCCGCACTAAAAAAGGTCGTCTGAAAAACATTTCTGCTTTTCAGACGACCTCTTGCCATATCCAAAATCAAATAGAGAAATCTTCGACCACTGGCGTATAAAGAATACGGTCCACCACATCCCGCGTCAGCTTCGGCGAGAACATTTCGATAAAATCGTAGGTATAACCGCGAAGATAAGTATCCGAGCGTACTGCAATCCAAATGGGCGAAGGCTCAAACAGATGCGCCGCATCGACCAATTCCAAATCCGCATCCTTCTCCGGATCAAATGCCATCTTCGCCATCAACCCGACCCCAAGACCCAGTCGGACATAAGTCTTCAAGACATCCGTATCCGCTGCCGACAACACCACATCCGGATTATCCAAATGCGCCTTATTAAAAGCACGCGCAATACTGCTGCCCTGATTAAATGCAAATTCGTAAGTAATCAAAGGAAACGAAGCCAAATCCTCAATACTTAAAGGATTCATACATTCCAACAAAGGATGCTCTTTCGGCACGATGACCGCATGGTTCCATTCATCACACGTCAACTTGCTCAGTTCGGGATGATCGTCAATCCGCTCCGTCACAATCGCAATATCCGCCTCGCCATTGCTGACCATTTGCGCAATAGCAGCAGGACTCCCCTGCTTGATCGTCAGATTGACCCTCGGATAACGCTTCACAAAATCCGCCACAATCAAAGGCAGCGCATAGCGTGCCTGCGTATGCGTCGTCGCAATCGTCAGAGCACCGCTGTCGTGATCGGTAAACTCGCTGCCGATATTCTTAATATTTTGGACATCGCGCAAAATCCGTTCCGAAATTTCCAACACCGCCTTACCCGGCTGGGAAACAGACACCACACGCTTGCCGCTGCGTATAAAGATCTGCACCCCCAGTTCTTCTTCCAAAAGGCGGATTTGCTTGGAAATACCCGGTTGCGAAGTAAATAGCGCATCCGCAGCCTCAGATACATTCAAATTATGGCGGTACACCTCCAACGCATACCGCAATTGCTGTAATTTCATAGGTAGTCCGGTTGTATTGTGTTTGTATGTTTTATACGACAAGCGGCACATAATTTAACATATTTTGCCGGATTTGTCGGACATCCAAAAAACGCACAGGGAAGTTTTTGTTTTCAATAAAACTATACATATAAACTATGAAAACCGTCTTTACAGCACGCAAACTCTTGTTGCGTTTCCGCAACTGCAAATAGAAACAGACCCGAATTTCCTGATAAATAAATGACACAAGCTTGATTTTTAGGCATGATTCACCATTAGGAGGCAAGCAGTTTCATGTTTTTATCAAGGCATCGAGTATTGACAGTCTGCACCATGCTTCTTTATAGTGCAAACTGATATATCCGATTTGCCGCTGTTTTATGCTGCGGCCTGTATATTGGTAATTTGCTGCGGCTGCTTCCTGTATCCGCCGCATAACAATTTTGATGAGGGAATAAAATGACCAAACAGCTGAAATTAAGCGCATTGTTCGTTGCATTGGTTGCTTCAGGCACTGCAATGGCAAGTGAAGCGCACACCAAACACGGCTACACCGTAAGCAGCCAATCTCAAGAAATCGTCCGTAATAACTACGGCGAGTGCTGGAAAAACAGCTACTTCGACAAAGAAACCCAAGGTCGTGTCGAATGTGGTGACCGCGAAGCGGTAGCCGCAGTTCAACAAGCTCCCGAATACGTTGACGAAACTGTTTCCCTGTCTGCGAAAACTTTGTTCGGCTTCGACAAAGACATCCTGCGTCCTGAAGCTCAAGAAAACCTGAACAGCCTGGCTCAACGCCTGAGCAACGCAAACGTACAAACCGTACGTGTTGAAGGTCACACCGACTTCATGGGTTCTGAAGAGTACAACCAAAACCTGTCTGAGCGTCGTGCCAACGTAGTTGCCAACTACCTGGTTAACCGCGGTGTTCCTTCCAACAAGATCTCCGCAGCCGGCTTGGGCGAATCTCAAGCTCAAATGACTGCTACTTGTGAAGCCGAAGTTTCAAGACTGGGCAAAAAAGTATCTAAAGCCAAAAAACGTTCTGCTCTGATCGCATGTATCGAGCCTGATCGTCGCGTTGACGTGAAAATCCGCAGCGTTGTTACCAAACAAGTTGCTCCGGGTCAAACAATTGAAGGTCAAGGCGAGCGTCCTGCAGTGGATGAAGGCTGGATTCCTTCTCCATACAACGGCGTACACGGCTACGCTAAGCCTTAATCGAAACACCCCAGAAACCCCGCTTCCCGGCGGGGTTTTTATTTTGTCGGATTAACGTTGATACAAAGGTCGTCTGAAAAATCGAGATTTATTTTCTTTGCACTTTGCCACAATCTGCCCTTTCAGACGACCTAGATTTTCCTCAAGAATCCTTTTATACCTCTTCTTTTCTCGATCAATCTATCCGATAGAAGCTGAGAATTTCGGTATCAACCCGCCATATATCACCGCCACCATTTGCCACAGATAATAGTCGAATACAAAAAATTAAAAAGCGCACCAAAGTAAAAGGTCGTCTGAAAACAGAAAACCTGTTTTCAGACGACCTTTATTTGCAATACCGTTTACCAGAAGATTATTTCTTCGAGCCGACGAATGCGCCTACGGTATTACCGCTAGAGAATCCGCCTGCAACTTCCGCTGCATTTTTGCCAAAGAAACCGCCTTTGACTTCGGCCGCACCGGATTGGTCAAACTTGTTACCGCTAATTTGGGCATTAACAGCAATGTTGCCGCCAAATTCAGCATCACGGGAGATAGTACCTGTTAATTTTTTACTGTCAAAATTAGCAGTCAACTCTGTGCGGGTAATATTGTAATTTGCGCCGCTATGCATAGAGGCAACGCTGGTGTTGTAATGAACTTGCCCTTTAGGCAGCTCGGCTGCGGGCGTAAAGTGTCCGCTGAAGAAAGCTTGTTTTTTGCCGTTAACTTCCAACACGCCGGCAGTAGCATTTGCTGAAGCAGTGTTGACCAAGAATTTCTGTACGGATTTCGGCTCGCCGGATGCAATTCCTGAAATAAAACCAGGGACTTTGCCTTTCCAATTATTCAAAGAAACACCGCCGCTTTGGGTCAAGTCGAAATCCACACCCTCAACGCGGATGTGTTTGATGTTGCTATTATCGATGGCAATGCTGTTACCGCCAACTGTTTGCTGTGCGGCGGTAGGAACTGCCGGAGTAGCAGGAGTTTTAGGAGCGGTAGGTGTTTTAGGAGGCGTAGAAGTTTTAGGAGTGGTAGGTGTTTTACCCGTCTCAGGTTTTGCAGGAGTTGTCGTTGATGGAGGAGTTGCAGGCTTCTGCGACGTTGGTGAGTTGCTTGGACCTGCGTTAGGCGTAGATTGTGAAGAAGGAGTGGAATTTCCACCGCCGCCCCCACCTCCGCAGGCAGCCAAAGTTGCTGTACAAATCAATGCAAGTACTTTTTTCATGTCGTATCATCCTTTTTTAAATTGAATCTCGAAGTTGCTGTATTCGGGAACAAGTCTTGATTGTGCTTGCGATGCACCTGAATCAATGACTTAGACATTTTATACTAAAAAGATAAGCCGACCCATATGTAATGGTTAATTCAAGTAAATTTACAAACAAAATATAACTAAATTATAACCAAGTTAACAATTTATTGGCAGGAAACGCATCAAATCAACCCACTTTTTCAGATGACCTGCATTTTCCTCATGAATCCTTTATAATCTCTTCCTTTATAAATCAATATCTTTCGAAAGAAGCAAAATGTCCGATTTCCGTCAAGATTTCCTCAAGTTTGCGCTGGCGCAGAATGTATTGAAATTCGGTGAATTTACGACCAAGGCAGGCCGTCAGTCGCCTTATTTCTTCAACGCCGGACTGTTTAACGACGGCGCATCGACGCTGCAACTGGCAAAGTTTTACGCGCAGGCGATTATTGAGAGCGGCGTGAAATTCGACATGCTGTTCGGCCCGGCTTACAAAGGCATTATTTTGGCGGCGGCGACGGCGATGATGCTGGCGGAAAAAGGCGTGAACGTGCCGTTTGCCTACAACCGCAAAGAAGCGAAAGACCACGGCGAAGGCGGTGTGTTGGTCGGTGCGCCGCTCAAAGGTCGCGTATTGATTATCGACGACGTGATTTCTGCGGGAACATCTGTGCGCGAATCGGTCAAACTGATTGAGGCGGAAGGCGCAACGCCCGCCGCCGTCGCCATCGCGCTCGACCGCATGGAAAAAGGCACGGGCGAATTGTCCGCCGTTCAGGAAGTGGAAAAACAATACGGCTTGCCCGTCGTTGCCATTGCCAATCTGAACGACTTGTTCACGCTCCTGCAAAACAATGCGGAATTCGGCGGCTTCCTCGAGCCGGTCAGAGCCTACCGCGAACGCTACGGCGTTGCCTAAAATCCGATAAACAAAAGGTCGTCTGAAGACGGACAATCCCTTTTCAGACGACCCAACCCAATCAAACACACATTAAAACAACACATCCCACACTTTACACGGAAAACCCCTATGCCCGCCTGTATCTGCCCACACTGCAAAACCTCACTTTGGGTCAAAGACACCCAGCTCAACGTCGCACAAGGCTTTGTCGTTTGCAATAAATGCGAAGGCCTGTTCAAAGCCAAAGACAGCCTGGCGCCGTCTTCCGCACCCGCCAATCCCGACACACTGCCCAACGCCGTTACCGACGTCCGTCTCGTACACGACATGGGCGGCAACATCCGCAACCGCAAACAACTCTCCCGCCACGAAATCGCCAGCCTGCTCGACAGCGCCGAACGCGCCAAAAAAGCCAAAGAAGAGGCGGCACGGCGAGCCGAAGATGAAAAACGTCGGACTGAAGAATTCCAAGCCCTGATGGCGGCAGCCGCTGCCAAACCCGCCAAATCCGAAGAAGGCTTCAACTGGACGCTGGCGGTACTGGTCGCGCTGACCGTCCTCATCATGCAGCTTTTCTATCTGGTCTTGCTATGAACACATCTCCGGGCTTTGTCGCCGATTTTCGCGAAGCCGCGCCCTATATCCACTACCTGCGCGGCAAAACACTGGTTATCGGCATCACCGACAGCCTGCTCGAAGGCGACACCCTGAACCGTCTTGCCGCCGATTTCCACCTGCTTGCCGGCTTGGGCGTGCGCCTCGTGTTGGTACACGGCACGCGCCATTTCCTCAACCGCCTCGCCGCCGACAGACAATTCGTTCCGCAATACCACCGCAACCGCCGCATTACCGACGATGCCACCCTGCGCGACGCCAAGCAGGCGGTCGGCATGATACGCAGCGACATCGAAGCCGCCCTGTGCAGCAGCGCATCCGCCCCCTTGCGCAACAAACCGATTCCCACCGCTTCGGGCAATTTCCTCACCGCCCGTCCGCTCGGTGTCATTGACGGCATCGACATG
This sequence comes from Neisseria sp. HMSC064E01, assembly GCF_001808875.1. NCBI lineage: Bacteria > Pseudomonadati > Pseudomonadota > Betaproteobacteria > Neisseriales > Neisseriaceae > Neisseria > Neisseria sp. HMSC064E01. The sequence goes on along the minus strand of NZ_KV794959.1, from coordinate 60,136 downwards.
GGCTACACCGGCATCGTCCGCAAAACCGACACCGACTCCATCAACCGCCGCCTCGACGACGGCGCCATCGTCCTCATCAGCCCGCTCGGACACTCCTACGGCGGCAAAACCTTCAACCTCAGCATGAGCGAAGCCGCCGAAGCCGTCGCCGTCGCCCTTCAAGCCGAAAAACTCGTGTACCTGACCGAAGAAGCCGGCATTTGCAACGCCGACGGCGTCCTCATGTCCACCCTGTCCTCAGGCGAAGTCCGCCACCTGATAGAAACCGCAAACAACGTCCCCGTACGCCTGCTCCAAGCCGCCGTCAACGCCGTCGAAAACGGCGTCAGCCGCGTTCAAATCCTTAGCGGACGCGAAGACGGCGGACTTTTGCGCGAACTCTTTACCCGCGAAGGCTGCGGCACCGCCATCGCCCGCGATTCCTTCGTCTCCATCCGCCAAGCCCACAGCCGCGACATCCCCCGCATCATCGCCCTGATACGCCCGCTGGAAGAGCAAGGCATCCTGTTGCACCGCAGCCGCGAATATCTCGAAAACCACATCTCCGGCTTCTCCGTCCTCGAACACGACCGCAACATCTACGGCTGCGTCGCCCTCAAAACTTTCGACAACCCCGAAATCGGCGAACTCGCCTGCCTCGTCGTTTCTCCCGAAGCCCGCGACGGCGGCTACGGCGAAATGCTGCTTGACCACCTCTTCCAAAAAGCCCGCGCCATGGGCATCCGCCGCCTGTTCGCCCTCTCCACCCACACAGGCGAATGGTTTGCCGAACGCGGTTTTCAGACGAGCTCTCCCGACGCATTACCCGAAGAACGCCGCCGCGACTACCTCGCCAACGGCCGCAATTCGCAAGTGTTCGTCCGAGAGTTGGCTTAAGCGGGATTCAAACCCAAGGTCGTCTGAAACTGCCGACGACCTTGTTTAACGCACCCAAACATCAAACATGACTGAAAAAATAAGCCTGACGGCTTGCCGCCCTCTTTCATGAAGAGAAGACGACAAACCGTCAGGCTTACGTTTTGAAAAACTCAAAAGAAAACGCTGTTGCCACAGGTTTTCAGGCGGCTTGATGTTCACAAAAAATCGATATAGTGGATAACTTTAAATCAGGACAAGGCGACGAAGCCGCAGATAGTACATCAGGACAAGGCGATGAAGCCGCAGATAGTACAGATAGTACGGAACCGATTCACTTGGTGCTTTAAGCACCTTAGAGAATCGTTCTCTTTGAGCTAAGGCGAAGCAACGCCGTACTGGTTTAAAGTTAATCCACTATATTCCTAAACGGCCATTCCTCACTCAAAGGCGCAACAATTTCAAACGTCTGACCTTGATAGTCGAATTTGATTTTCCACGCATGAAGGAACATCCTCGATGCAGGCTTCCCGCCGTAGAGCGTATCGCCCAAAATCGGACTTCCCAAACTTTTCATGGCGACACGAAGTTGGTGGGTTTTGCCCGTGTGCGGATGCAGGACAAACAAGCGCAGACCGGGTTCTAGGCTTTGGCTGTTAAACTCGGTCACGGCGGGATTTTCCATACTGCGCATCAGTTTCCATGCGCCACGCCGCGATTTTTCCATATCGCCTTTGATCCAACCCTGTTTCTTAGACGGCTTGTCCGTTGCCAGCGCCAAATAGGTTTTACGCATGGTTTTGGCGGCAAATTGCTGCGCCAACTCCGACGCGCTTTGCGGGTTCAGGGCAAACAGCAGCACGCCGCTGGTCAGCTTGTCCAGTCGGTGCAGCAACCAAACCTGCTCAAGGCCGAGCTGCGCCGCCAGCGTCTGCGTCAGGCTGACGTCACCCTCTTCCTGATGTACGGATACGCCGCAAGGTTTGTTGACGGCGACAAAATCCGTATGCCTAAATAAGATTTCCCACATTTCAGACGACCTATTTCAACATAATGCCGCCGCCTGCCAAAGTGATGGCGCCCAATATGCAAAACAGTACGCAGGCGGAAATCCGCACGGCTTTGGCGTGGATTTTTTTCATCAGCATATCGCCTAGATAAACCACGGGAACGGTTGCCAACATCAATCCGGCAACGCTGCCGAGTACGACCATGGATAAGGATTGGTATTTTGCCGCCAGCAAGACCGTTGCGATTTGGGTTTTATCGCCGATTTCCGCCATGAAAAACAGGAAAACCGTCGCTCCGAACGCGCCGTATTTGAGCCAGCGGCTGTCGGGGTTTTCATCTTTATCGGGCAAGAGCAGCCACAAGCCGACCGCGATGAAGCTGATGCCGACGACCCATTTGACGGCCTCAGGAGAAATGGCTTCCGCCAGCCATACGCCGACAAATGCGGAGACCAAATGATTCAGTAAAGTGGCAATGAAGATGCCGGAGAAGACCGCATTTTTCTGGGCGAAACGTGCGGCAAGGAAAAGAGCGAGCAGTTGCGTTTTATCGCCGATTTCGGCAATGGCAACGCCCAACATTGAAGAGAAAAATGCTTCCATAAGATACTCAACCGAAGCGGGCAAAAACAAAAAGCGTTGCACATACCGCCCGCAAGGGTATGGACAACGCTTACGTCTTGCCTGTCTTCCAGTTGTCAGGAAGATGCCGCCACCATGACCAATTTTGGTCGAACTCAGTCAATTATGTTGATAACGGCTCTGATGGTTAGCAAACATCAGATGGCTACTCCCGTAAGAGTGTGCGCATTATAAAGAGGTTGGCGCGCAAAGACAATCATAAAGGTCGTCTGAAACGGCGTTCATTTTCCAGAAGCTATTTTTACCTGCTTCACAAAATGCGTTTCAGACGACCTTTGAAGTCAAGTTCAGTCAGCATCAATACAATAACTTGCTGGGTTTGTGTTCGGCTTCAGAGAGCTCCACCGCGTTGAGCAGGCTCAAGTCCAAAGATGTTTCGGACGTACAGGTTTCGCCGAACACATTGCAATAAGTCATAACAAGCTTCATGATGCCGCCGAATTTTTTCTCCGGCAAACTTGCCGACAGCTCGCGGATATCGCCAAACACGCTGCCGTATACTTCTCCCGAAGCCAGCATATCCAAGCCGTCGCCAACGATAACCAATTTGCCCACTGCATCAACGACAGCGCGTTCTGCCGCTTTATCGGACACGGACGACACTTGCAGGCGGATGTTTTTCGCCATGCCTTTGCCGTGGTTGCGGATAGTCAATGCCAGCATCTCCGGATGCTCTTCCACGCTTTGAAGGGAAGCATGCAAAACAGGATGGACTTTTTCCTGCTGTATCAATTTTTCCCTGCGCAGCCATTCGTTCTTTTTCCGCGCGATGACCGACACCGCCGTCCATGCCAACCACACCAGCGCAACGGCGGAAACCGCAGTAACAACGGGCGCCAAATCAGCAAGGTAGTCTTGGGGGTTAAACCAAAGGCAGGCGGTCAGAAAGCCTGCAAAAAATATTACGACGTATAAAATCGGCGCGAAACGGCTTTGAATCGTAGCATGCATAGATTTTCCTGTTTGTGGCACAAAGGTCGTCTGAAACCGGACTGCCGCGTTTATCGCCATACAGCCGGAATTTCGGATGGCATTCTAACGTAAACCGTATTTTTCGGCGCAATTGAATAACAAGCGGTAACAGTTGGGAAATATACGGCACTTTGCACCTGGTTCCTAGGCAGGCTCAACCCGTTTTCAGACGACCTCTTTCAGGCATTTGCCCGCTTCGCACAGGAAAGCGGATCCGGCCTAATCCGTCCCTGATCAAGGGTTTTAATTGTTGAATATCAATCAATTAGATACATTATTTCACGCCGATATAAAACTTTTTCAATTTGTTGACAGTCTGTTACAATGCACTACTTCCGAACGGCGGCAAACCGTCCGTCATTCAAATTCAGAAAGGATTTTATGGATAACAACTTTACCGAATCGCTGCACCAATTGGTTCAGAAAATCAATGATCCGATGTGGACAGGGCTGGTGTATGTCCTGTTGGGTGCAGGGCTGTTTTTCACGGTTGCCACCGGTTTCGTACAATTCCGCCTGCTCGGACGCAGTATCAAAGAGATGCTCGGCGGCCGCAAACAAGGCGATGACCCGCACGGTATTACGCCGTTTCAGGCTTTCGTTACCGGACTTGCCAGCCGCGTAGGCGTGGGCAATATCGCGGGTGTAGCGATTGCCATCAGCAGCGGCGGACCGGGCGCGGTATTCTGGATGTGGGTAACCGCATTGATCGGTATGAGCTCGGCGTTTGTCGAATCTTCGCTGGCGCAGTTGTTCAAAATCCGCGATTACGACAACCATCATTTCCGCGGCGGTCCTGCTTACTATATTACCCAAGGTTTGGGTCAGAAATGGTTGGGTATCGTATTTGCATTGAGCCTGATTTTTTGCTTCGGATTCGTTTATGAAGCCGTTCAAACCAACACCATCGCCGTAACCGCCAAAGCCGCATGGGGCTGGGACGAACATGCGGTCGGCGTCGCACTGGTCATCATGACTGCGCCGATTATTTTCGGCGGTATCCGCCGCGTTTCCCGCTTTGCCGAAATGCTTGTTCCGCTGATGGCGACTTTATATCTGCTGATGGCGCTCTACATCATCATCACCAACATCAGCCTGATTCCTCATGTCTTCGGTCAGATTTTTGACAGCGCGTTCAACTTTAAAGCTGCCGGCGGCGGCCTGCTCGGCGGTTTGATTTCGCAAACCATGATGATCGGTATCAAACGTGGTCTGTATTCCAATGAGGCAGGTCAAGGTTCTGCGCCTAACGCCGCCGCGGCCGCCGAAGTCAAACACCCTGTTTCCCAAGGTATGATTCAAATGCTGGGCGTATTCGTCGATACGATTATTGTATGTTCCTGCACGGCGTTTATCGTTTTGGTGTACCAACAACCTTACGGCGATTTGAGCGGCGCAGAGCTGACCCAAGCAGCGATTATCAGCCAAGTCGGCGCATGGGGCGCAGACTTCTTGGCAATCATTCTGTTTATGTTTGCCTTCTCTACCGTCATCGGCAACTATGCCTATGCCGAATCCAATGTGCAGTTCATCAAAAACCATTGGCTGTTGACTGCCCTGTTCCGTATGCTCGTTTTGGGCTGGGTATATTTCGGCGCAGTTGCCAACGTGCCGCTGGTTTGGGATATGGCGGATATGGCGATGGGTACGATGGCATGGATTAACCTGGTCGCCATCCTGCTCCTCTCTCCGCTTGCCTTCCTGCTGTTGAGGGACTACACGTCGAAACTGAAAATGGGCAAAGACCCTGTCTTCAAACTGTCCGAACATCCGGGTTTGAAACGCAAAATCAAATCCGATATTTGGTAAAGCCATAGCCCGGTTTAAAAGGTCGTCTGAAACACCATGTAGCGTTTCAGACGACCTTTTGCTTTTTACCGAAAATATTTAATGCAATGACGGCTCGATCTTAGCTTTATCTTCTGACGCACCAATGCACCAAACCAATCTGCACTACCCTGCCCGCAAAACCTTTATTTCAGAAGCCTGTATCTCCCTATCGATTCCCGTTACAATACCGCCCGATAAACCCAAAAATCTCAACAAGATAGCCCCAATCATGAACGCCTCACAACGCGAACGCTTCGTCAAACGCTGGCTCGACTCCTACGAACGCTACCGCTACCGCCGCCTCATACATGCCGTCCGGCTCGGACTTGCCGTACTGTTCTCCACCCTGCTCGCCAAACTCCTCCATCTCCAACACGGCGAATGGATAGGCATGACTGTGTTCGTCGTACTCGGCATGCTCCAATTTCAAGGCGCGATTTACTCCAAAGCCGTCGAACGCATGCTCGGCACAGTCATCGGTTTGGGCGCGGGTCTGACCGTATTGTGGCTCAACCAGCACTACTTCCACGGCGGCATTCTCTTCTACCTGACCGTCGGCACCGCCAGCGCAGCAGCAGGTTGGGCGGCGGTCGGCAAAAATGGTTACGTCCCCATGCTTGCCGGACTGACCATGTGCATGCTCATCGGCGACAACAGCAACAACTGGCTCGACAGCGGTCTCATGCGCGCCATGAACGTCCTCATCGGCGCCGCCATCGCCATCGCCGCCGCCAAACTATTGCCCTTGCGTTCCACGCTCATGTGGCGGTTCATGCTTGCTGACAACCTGACCGAATGCGGCAAAATGATTGCCGAAATCAGCAACGGCAAACGCATGACCCGCGAGCGGCTGGAGCAAAACATGGTGAAAATGCGCCAAATCAACGCCCGCATGGTCAAAAGCCGCAGCCACCTCGCCGCCACCTCGGGCGAAAGCCACATCAGCTCCGCCATGATGGAAGCCATGCAGCACGCCCATCGCAAAATCGTCAACACCACCGAGCTGCTCCTCACCACCGCCGCCAAGCTGCAAGCCCCTACCCTCAACGAACACGAAATCCGCCTGCTCGACCGCCATTTCAACCGCCTCCAACGCGACCTGCGCCTGACCGTCCGCCTCATCAAAGGCCACTACGCCCGCCGCATCCGCATCGACACCTCCATTAATCCCGAGCTGGGCAAACTCGCCGCCCGCCTCCATTACGAATGGCAAGGCTTCCTCTGGCTCAGCACCAATATGCGCAACGAAATCTCCGCACTCGTCATCCTCCTGCAACGCAGCCGCCGCAAGTGGCTGGACAAACACGAACTCCAACGCCTGCTCGAACACCTGCGCGAAACCCGCGAGGGCGATTTGGAAGAAGAGGTCGTCTGAAAACCAGCCCTTTCAAAAAAACCCGCAGCATAAACAGAAAACCAAAAACAGATTCAGCCAGACAACCCGCCAAGATTTTTCGAGAAACTCTGCACCTGCATTCAAGAGGGAAACACAGCTAAAAAAGCCAAAACGGCTAAAAAAGAAGAGTTAAAAAGAAAGCAATACAAAAACCAAGTTTTCAGACGACCCCGAACCCTGCCATCTCCTTCAAAAAGGAAAATCGTATGGACTACCCCGCCCTGCTCGCCGTCCTGCAACAACACGCCAACCCCGAACGCGCCGTGCCGATGCAGGCATACATGAAACACCGTTTCGTCTATTTTGGCATCGGCAAACCCGAACTTGCCCGCCTGTGCCGCCCGTTTTTCAAAGACGCCGCCAAACAGCCGGTTGATTGGGATTTCGTGCGCCGCTGCTGGGATGACCCGCACCGCGAACTGCAATACGCCGCGCTCGAATATCTGAAAAAAATGCAGCAGCACCTGACCCCGCAAGACATCCCGCGTTTGCAAATGCTGATTACCGAAAAATCATGGTGGGACAGCTCCGACGTACTCGACCGCATTGTCGGCAACATCGCCCTGCAACACCCCGAAGTCAACACCGTCCTATTGGCATGGAGTACCGACGACAACATCTGGCTGCGCCGCGTTGCCATCGACCACCAACTGCTCCGCAAACAGCACACCGACACCGCATTACTGGAAAAAATCATCTGCAACAATCTGGGGCAAACAGAATTTTTCATCAACAAAGCCATCGGCTGGGCATTGCGCGATTACAGCAAAACCAACCCCGCATGGGTACAAGACTTTATCGACCGCCACCGGCACAAAATGTCCAAACTCAGCCTGCGCGAAGCAGGGAAATACCTGCCGCCAAAGGTCGTCTGAAAACGTGGGCGTCAACGAGGTTAAACAAAGTTTCTACATAACTATAGTGGATTAACTTTAAATCAGGACAAGGCGACGAAGCCGCAGATAGTACATCAGGACAAGGCGACGAAGCCGCAGACAGTACAAATAGTACGGCAAGGCGAGGCAACGCCGTACTGGTTTAAATTTAATCCACTATAAAATGTAAATAGCATCCTGCACTTACCACCATCAAAGTGCAGGATGCTTTGTTTCTGACTGCCTGAAACACTCAAAAAACAGTATGATTCATCTGTTTTCTGTTTCGAGGAGTTATCCATGATTGCAGCTACCATCACCATCCAAGATCAAAACCTCGCCGGCAAAGTGCTGCACGAGCTGTTTTTGAAGTTCCGAACCAACCACATCAGCGCGGCGGAGCTGATTGCCGAACGCGTGCGGCAGGAAGTCGCCGCCTATAACGACCGTGCCGCTGATGCCCTGCTGCGCCACAGCCTCGTTATCCCCACCAATCGCGGCGACATCGTGATTCAGGAACCGCGCAGCAAAAAGGGCGCAAATCCGCAGCACGTGGACGCGGAAAAGCAAATCGCCGTTGCTCTGAAAGCTTTTGAGCAGAACGCGTTTTTCATCCTTGCCGACAACCGCCAACTGGAAACGCTGGACGACATGGTGTACCTGCATGACGGACTGGTCGTCAATTTCATCAAACTCACGCCGCTGGTGGGCGGATAGGCAGCCTGAAAACCGCCGCGCAACGCTACCGTGCCTTTGCCGAAACCACCCGATACAGCCTGAATAGTGCGGACAAGAAAACCCTTACCGACGTTGTTCGTCTTTACCGCAAAATAACCAACACATTGATACGCAAGGAAAGTCCCATGACCCAAAACCAAACCGTGCAGATTTCCGACAGTCGCCGTGCCGAGTTCAATCAGCTTCTCGACGTACTGCAAAAGGAATGGCGCCAAAAATGTTTGAACGAATACGACACGATAAATCTGAAACTCTGCCCCAGCTTTGCCGAAGTGGAGAAAGCCGCGCCCAAATACCGCGTCGATTTCCTGATCCACTGCATTGATTTGATACGCGGCTGGGGGCGAAATAAAGTTTTTAACAACAAAGGCAGTGACAGGATACACAATTACGGCACCACCCGTGCGGCGGTGGCGATGGCTCTAGCGCGCAAAACGCTGCCGATGACAGAGCAGGATGTGCAGCGCATTTTTGCCGCCATGCTGGACGACAACGGGCTGTCCGAACGACAGGCAGATGACTATCCGCTCAAATATCTGATCAACCAAATCAAAAAACAGTTTCCCAATCCGAGCGAAACGCTTTCGGAATGCCTGAAAAACGCCTGCGACCGTTACCGCATCTTTGCGGAACACCTGTGGGACAAGAAAGCCGCTACCGCCAACCTTGCCGCTCTGGCGGAACTGGCAGGCGGTTCTGCTGAAGCCTGCTTCCCCGCCCAAGACGACGAGCTTGCCCAATACGCCAATCCGCAGCTTGCCGCGCTGCCACCGGAACAGCAGGACGTATGGAGCAAGATCATTGCGCTTGCCCTATCCGCCAATGCGGGCAAGCCAAGCGAAAAATACCTGAAAGAAGCCAAAACGCTGATTGACACTCTGGGGGCGGACAGGTTCAAAAAGATGCTGCACGGCTGGATAGAATTTGTCTACGGTAATGAAGAAGTACGTATTGAAACCTTTACCCACGAATACAGAGGCGGCTCATACAACTACGACACCCATGTCCTGCCCGTTTGCAGCATCAACCAGACCGTGCTCAAAGGGCTGGTGTGGATGTGCAGCCATTTCCACGACAGCGCCACCCTGTCCGCTCTTACCCAGCTTGCGCTGCATTCATACGACAAAATCCCCAATCTCGGCGCGCGCTATGCTGCTATGGGCAACGCCTGCTTCTACGCGCTGTTCCGCTCCAAAGGGCTGGACGGCATCGCCTGCCTTTCACGCCTGCGCCTGCGGATTAAGTTCAGCAACGTGCAAAGCGCGATTGCCAAATATTTGGACGAAGCCGCTGCGCAGCGGGGCGTATCCCGCAACGAAATCGAAGACATGGCGGTGGACAGCTTCGGCTTGCAGGAAGGCTGCCGTGACTACGACTTCGGCGGCTACACCTGCCGTCTGACGGTAACGGGCGTAGGCAAGTCCGAACTGCGCTGGTTCAAACCCGACGGCTCGCCGCAGAAAACCGTACCCGCCTTCGTGAAAACCGACCATGCCGACAAACTGAAAAAGCTCAAAGCCACACAAAAAAACCTCAACACCACGCTCACCGCCCAACGCGACCGCTTGGACCAAATGATGCGCTCCGAACACCGCGTACCGCTGGAACACGCCGAACAGTATTACTGGCAACACGGACTGATGTCCTGCCTCACGCGCCCGCTAATATGGCAGTTTTTCCGCGACGAAAACGATACGCAGGGTCGCGCTGCATTGTGGTTGGACGGAACATGGGTGGACGAAACGGGCGCGCAAACCGATGTTTCAGACTGCCTGCAAATCAGCTTGTGGCATCCCGCGCTTGCCACGCAGCAAAGCATCGCCCAGTGGCGTCAACTGCTGTTGGACAAAGAAATCCGCCAGCCGCTGAAACAGGCATATCGTGAAATCTATCTGCTCACAGAAGCCGAAATCAACACCAAAACATACAGCAACCGCTTTGCCGCCCACATCCTGAAACAACACCAATACATGACGCTTGCCAAGGGGCGCGGCTGGAGAGGCTCGCTGGCAGGCGCGTGGGACGGCGGCGACGACGCAACCGTCTCGTTGGAATTGCCTGAATACAACCTGCTCGCCCAATTTTGGGCAAACGCAGTGGACAGCGAAGAAGCATGGACGGAAAGTGGCATCTGGCAGTATGTCAGCACCGACCAAGTGCGCTTTCACCGGTTGGACGACGGTTACAATGCCACCGCGCTGGACTTAATTGATATTCCGCCGCGCGTGTTTTCCGAAGTGTTGCGCGACGTCGATTTGTTTGTGGGCGTGGCGAGCGTAGGCAACGACCCGACTTGGGAAGACAACGGCGGAGAGGCGCGTTTTTACAGCTACTGGCAGAGCTATTCCTTCGGCGATTTGGGCGAAGTCGCCAAAACCCGCAAAGCCGTGCTGGAAACCCTGCTGCCGCGCCTGAAAATCGCCAAGGTTGCCCACATAGACGGCAACTTCCTCGTCGTGCAGGGCAAGCTGCGTACCTACAAAATCCACATCGGCAGCAGCAACATCCTGATGCTGCCGGACGACCAATACCTCTGCATCGTACCCGACAGCCGCAAAAAAGATGCATCCGACAAGCTGTTTATCCCGTTTGAGGGCGACAACACGCTCTCGGTAGTCCTCTCCAAAGCCATGCTGCTGGCGGAAGACGACAAGATTACCGACAGCACGATTACCTCACAGATTCAGCGGTAAATTGGGACAGCCTGAAAAACGCAAATGCCTCCATCCTTGCGGTTTCAGGCTGTTTTGGAACACAGGACGCGTAGGCAGCACATGCCCGCCCTACGGCGAGAACACAAGGCATAGGTTGGGTTCAAACCCAATATTTCAGGAATGTTTGACCGTTTTGTTGCGGTTTGAGCCGACCTGCGCTTGTTAAATATATGCTGCCGAAGGTCGTCTGAAAAAGGCAGTTCAAAATTGACCGCCTTTATCCAAGAGATATTGCAGGGCAGGCATTGGAGTGGTTCAGAGAAGAATACCTGCCCAAATTTGATGCAGATGGGAAAGATAAGATATACGGCTTGAAACAGAACGAAAAAGGCGAAGTATGGAAACCATAAAATAAAGTGAATTTTTAGAAAGAACTAAATGATTATGGAATTACAAGATTTATTGGGTCGACCTATTCATTCTCCCGAAATAAAAGAATTTTTTGCACAATATCATTTGCCTCAAAACCCTTTGCCAAACTATGATGCTTATGGCAACTTGTTTTGGGTGCATGTCAATAATGAAGAAAAGACCATTTATACCGTATTCACAGGCTATGTGAGGTATGTACCCATTTATGGGGAGCCTATTGGCAGTTACAACAAAGCAAAAGACCAACTGATTTTGCATGAAATTACCATTGAGTCCGAGAATGCGCCGGATGGAAAAATTTCTGATATAAGCCTGCCTTTTGGATTGAACATTGGCGATGATAAAACAACCATTGTCCAGAAAATAGGCAAGAAACTTACGGGTAAAACAGTGACTAATTATGGCTCTGCTTATCACGTTTTATTTGAAGAATTTCGCTTGTTAGTGGCTCTGAACCCTAAGGAACAACTAAGCTGTCTGAGATTATTCAAATTAGAACTCTATGAAAAAGAGCGCATCCGACTAAAAGCCCTCCTCAAATCACAAAACAAAAACATAGACCCAAATCGTATTCCTGAAATACAAGCTTTTCTCTCTGAAATTCCTATCCCTCAATGGCGCCAGCGTATGGCTGAGGGTGATGATATGTTTTCAGAAGAGAGTATTACAGCCGTAGAAACAGCCCTTACGGAATATATACAAACACTTTGTGAGGCAGTACGAAAGAAAAATGCGACTACTGTTTATAACTCTATGGGTAAATTGGTAAAGACTATCAATAAAATTAATAATAAATACGGACTCATAGAAACAATGGAGCGTGAGGAGCTTTGCGAGTGGCTCAATACACTCATTCGCAAAACAGGTTTAGACTTAAAAGATAATGTAGATATCACTGATGAATACCGCGAGTGGTAAAAAGAACTTACGACTATTAGTCTTACCTTCTGCGTTTATCGTGAGTATTTTGACCTTGAAGCACTTACTCGTATCAAATGCAGGCTGTAATCGACAAAAGATATTTTTACTGCGTTCAGACTAACCCAAATAGAACATAAGTTACTTTCCCATCCACCCCAACGACAAACCCCATGAAGTTTCTCAAAAAACTATGCGAACGAATTCTTGACTGGCTCGTCACCGGCAACATGGCGGGCTATGTGATATTGCTGGTTATCGCCACTGTTCTCGGACTGATGTACGGCGGAGATATGATTCTGGATAAAGTCCTTGGTCACATTGATACACCTTGGCTCCCTATTATCGGCTTCTGTCTGGCATTGGCTACACTCTTCGCAATTTGTTTTATCGAAGAAGATTTAGCCGAGCAGACGACGGAATTCAAACGGCGCGACAAATATCTGTGCGGCGCAATCGGCGGTTTGGTCAGCGCGCTACTGATCAAATGGACGTGGCAGGCAGCCTTGGTGGGATTGTCGATCGGCATACTGCTGGCGGCGTTGATGAGATGGTTGAAATATGTGATGCGTTATATGTAAATTGGTCTAAGCATCCCTTTTCAGACGACCCTTTACCCCAATCCTTTGAAATGTTCTCAAGAAACTGCATAACAATTCTAGGATTGGTTTCCTATCCTTGCCGCAGACATACCGCTGCCGAACAATCGTCATGATAGGGAACTCTTTTTACTGCTCGGCGTAAGGCTTCCAACTTATCTAGCAAAGACGGGGAGACGTTCCATAATGCTTCCAAGCGTTCATGAGGTAGCGCATCGTGTAGACCGTCAGAACAAACCAAAACTGCCTCGCCTCTTTGCAAGGTCAAAGAATCGGTAAAAATTTTAAAATGGGTTTCTTCGTCATCCGCTATCAGGCAGTGCGCCAAAGCATAGTACATATCGGCGTATTCCGTATCTGCCCGCGCTTCCCCCTGCTCAATTAAATCCGCCAACACAGTGTGGTCATGGCTTACCTGCCGCCAACGCCCCTCTGCCGATATATGGTAAACGCGGCTGTCGCCGACATTGCAGATGCGGCACAAACCGTCCGCCTCGACGACTGCCGAAGCGAAAGTCGAGGACGAGCCGAAATATTCCTCGGCAAGCGTGTCGCAGAAGCTGCCGTGCAACCTTCGCAGGAAACGCCCTTCCGCATCGCCCTCGCGCACGAAGGCGTCCAACCAAAACCGGCTGGCAAGATGCGCGGCAGGGCTGCTGGATACGCCGTCGGCCACTGCCAGCCGCACGGTATCTTCCGCCTCGGATACACGGGTTTTGTGCAGCCTGACCTGACGCACCGCCGTGCCGTCAAACAAGGCATCCTGATTGCGTGCTTTACCGGCACCGACCATTTGAAAATAGGCAAGCTGAAACATGGTAATCCTGACAATCCAATCCTGATTTATAGTGGATTAACTTAAACCAGTACGGCGCTGCCTCGCCTTTCCGTACTATCTGGTCTGCGGCTTCGTCGCCTTGTCCTGATTTAATTTAATCCACTATAAATAAACCTACTTCGGCGCTTTTCGCAAAAACGGATTTCAACGCAAAGCCCCTTGTTCATTGGCGACAGTATATATCAATAATGCCGATGCGCTTCTCCCTAACGCCATTTCCCCAACCGGCCCAAACGTCTGGCAACAGGTCGTCTGAAAATACAGAAACCCATTTTTCAGACGACCTGACTTTGCCAAAGCAATCGATTTTATGTAAACTGGAAACTTCTTGTCGGAGTGCTGCTTGTTCCCGCAAACAGCTGAGACCGCGCCAGCGGAATCCGTAGAACCTGTCGGGGTAATGCCTGCGTAGGAAACAAGCTGTCAAACGCCTGAAAAGGCTTCCGTTCCCTTTCCCGCATTTCCCGCCATTCGGTGGATTCCGCTTCCGTCTTATCTTTCGACTTCCCGATTGCACCATACTACAAAGGAATCCACCATGCCCCGTATCGCCATTCTCGGCGGCGGCCTTTGCGGCCGTCTGACTGCCTTACAACTTGCAGAACAAGGTTTATCGGTTGCCCTCTTTGAAAAAGGGGGGCGCAAAGGCGAACACGCCGCCGCTTATGTTGCCGCCGCCATGCTCGCACCGGCTTCGGAGGCGGTCGAAGCCACGCCTGAAGTCATCAAACTGGGCAGGCAGAGTGTTCCGCTGTGGCACAACATCCGAGGTCGTCTGAAAACGCCGACCATGATGCAGGAAAACGGCAGCCTGATCGTGTGGCACGGGCAGGACAAACCTTTATCTAGCGAGTTCGTCCGCCACCTCAAACGCGGCGGCGTAGTGGATGACGAAATCGTCCGTTGGCGCGCCGACGATATCGCCGAACGCGAACCACAGCTCGCAGGACGTTTTTCAGACGGCCTCTACCTGCCGACCGAAGGCCAACTCGACGGACGGCAAATCTTGTCTGCACTTGCCGACGCTTTGGACGGGCTGAACGTCCCTTGCCATTGGGAACACGAATGCGCCCCCGAAGACCTGCAAGCCCAATACGACTGGCTGATCGACTGCCGCGGTTACGGTGCAAAAACCGCGTGGAACCAATCCCCCGAACACACCAGCACCTTGCGCGGCATACGCGGCGAAGTGGCGCGGGTTTATACGCCCGAAATCACGCTCAACCGCCCCGTGCGCCTGCTCCATCCGCGTTATCCGCTCTACATCGCCCCGAAAGAAAACCACATCTTCGTCATCGGCGCGACCCAAATCGAAAGCGAAAGCCAAGCCCCCGCCAGCGTGCGTTCCGGGTTGGAACTTTTATCCGCACTCTATGCCGTCCACCCCGCCTTCGGCGAAGCCGACATCCTCGAAATCGCCACCGGCCTACGCCCCACGCTCAACCACCACAACCCCGAAATCCGTTACAGCCGCGCCCGACGCCTGATTGAAATCAACGGCCTTTTCCGTCACGGCTTCATGATTTCCCCCGCCGTAACCGCCGCCGCCGTCAGATTGGCAGTGGCACTGTTTGACGGAAAAGACGCGCCCGAACGTGATGAAGAAAGCGGTTTGGCGTATATTGAAAAATAAGTTTGAGGTCGTCTGAAAACGCCGCGGCATAGGTTTTACCGCAAATCGGCACACCCCGACACCAGCCTGTATGAATATATAGTGGATTAAATTTAAATCAGGAC
>NZ_KV794959.1:33501-44540 GCF_001808875.1 Neisseria sp. HMSC064E01 | reverse complement strand
CCGTACTGGTTTAAAGTTAATCCACTATAATACGGCAAGGCGCGCCAACGTCGCATCGTCTCAATCTACTTAATATCAGCAAGGTTTCCAATGAATCTGAAATCCCTGTATTTACTGCCCGCGCTCTTACTCGCCCACTCCGCAGCCCTTGCCGCGCCCAAGATTTCAGACGACCCCAAACCGCGTTCTGCCGAAAAAATCATTTATTTCGAACAAAACGGCAAATTCGGCGCAAAAACCGCAAGCGGCAAAATCATCGTCCCTGCGCAATACAACTGCGAATTTATGTGCGAACACGTCAAACACGGCGAAACCGCCGACGGCGAGTTGCTGTTTCTGGACAGCAGCCGAGAAATTCGGGGCAAAGTTGCCTATTCGCCGTTTTTCCTGCATTCGCGGCAGGGCAGGTTTTTATATCAGCCGATGATGTACGACGCGGCGGCAGACTATTTTTCGGAAGGCAAGCGCCGCTATGTTTCCAAAGACGGCAAAGTCGGGTTTGCCGACCGCGCGGACAACTTGGTCACTCCCGCCCAACACGATTGGGCAGGACAGTTTGAATACGGCTATGCCGCATTTTGCGACGGCTGCCGAGAAGTGCACGTGGACGAAGAACACACTACCGTACAGGGCGGCACTTGGGGCATGATGGACGCACGCGGCAATACCGTTGCCCCCAGCGACACTCGCCGCGCCGCTTCCGACATCGAACGAAACGGCAAATTTTATCCGCACCCGTTTGCCTACACCGCCGCCGAACGCGATATTCTGCAACGCATCAACCGCTACAAAAACCTGATTGTCGGACTGGAAGCAGTTCGCCATTCGCCATACAAAACTGCCGAAGAACGCGCTGCCTACCGCTTTGAAATCGTGTCGCAGCCCGTGCAAGGCTATCCGTATTACGAAATCGTCCTGTTTGACGGCAAAGGCAACACCGTTGAAGGCGAACGCTTTCTCGCCGGCGCGGACGGCAAACGGCTCTATGTTCTACCCGTCAGAGACGACACGCCGCAACCACTGGAAACCTACCTGCGCCATGATATCCGCGCCACACTTGCCGAACAGCCCGAAAGACAGAAAAACGGCTCTTGGAACGACAACCCGTTTCGCTTGAAAGATTATCCCGAAGCAGAAGCCTTGTTGAAACGCAGGAAATGAGTTTCAGACGACCTCATCAGATAGCTATACCACTCTACTCACTTTATTAAACAATAAAACAAAAAGGAAAACGTCATGATTGAACAAGCAATAGGAAACCTGTCAGGTATCTTTTGGATTTTCCTGCTCGTCATTCCCCTGCTTTTCTTGAAAGCATTTCTCCAAAACCCCAAAGTAAAAGGACGCATAGGCGAACGGGCAGTCCGTTCAGTAATCGGAAAAGATTTGGATGAAGAAACCTATATCGAATTTCACGATTTAATTATTCCGTCACGCAGCGGCACGACGCAAATCGACCATATCTATGTTTCGGTTTTCGGGATATTTGTCATAGAAACCAAAAATTACACAGGTTGGATTTTCGGCAGCGAGAAGCAATCGAAATGGACTCAAGTCGTCTATAAGCAGAAACACTACTTTCAAAATCCGTTGCGCCAAAATTACGCACACATCAAGGCATTATCCGAACTGCTGCAACTGCCGGAAGAAAAATTTCATTCAATGGTGGTTTTTCTCGGCGATTGTGAACTGAAAACGCAAATGCCGCCGAATGTCTGCCGTATCAGACAGGCAGCATCCTATATCAGACGTTTTCAGACGACCTTATTGCTGCCACAGGAAATAGAAGCGGCAATTGCCGTGCTGTCTTCAAACGAATACCAAGCCGATGGAGAAAAACTGCGGGCGCATACCGAACGCCTGAAAGAACGCCATCAGCGATAATTTAAAAGGACACCCAATGACCTTCCCGCCCCTAAAATCCCCGCTCAAATTCTACGCCGTCGTTCCCACCGCCGATTGGGTGAAGCGCATGGTCAAAGCAGGTGCCGACACGGTGCAACTGCGCTGCAAAACCCTGCACGGCGATGAATTGAAACGCGAAATCGCCCGCTGCGTCGCCGCCTGTCAGGGCAGCCGCACGCAGCTTTTCATCAACGACCACTGGAGCGAGGCGATAGAAGCGGGCGCATACGGCGTGCATCTCGGACAGGAAGACATGGACACCGCCGACCTTGCCGCCATCGCAGCCGCCGGTTTGCGTTTGGGTTTGAGTACGCACTCCGTCGCCGAACTCGACCGCGCCCTGTCCGTACACCCCAGCTACGTCGCCAGCGGCGCGATTTTCCCGACCACAACCAAGCAAATGCCCACCGCCCCGCAAGGCTTGGACAAACTGCGCGAATATGTGAAACAGGCAGGCAGCACGCCCGTCGTCGCCATCGGCGGCATCGATTTAAACAACGCCGAAGATGTATTGGCAACCGGCGTTTCTTCACTCGCCGTCGTCCGCGCCGTTACCGAAGCAGAAAATCCCGAAGCGGTGGTTAAAGCGTTTCGGGATTTGTGGAATGAATAAGGTCGTCTGAAAACCAAATTTCAGACGACCTGCTCAATTAGGATATTCGATTGCCGTCATTTCGGATGCCATACAGGCAGAAGCGGGCATAACGGCGCAAAAATAATCGGCGGATTCAGTTGTCCCAGCCTTCCACCACCAGTTTGCCGACCATATCCCCGCGTTCCAGCATCTCATGGGCGTGGCGCAGGTTAGCGGCATTGATGCCGTGCAGGACTTGGGTGGCGGTCGGGCGGATGATGCCTTCGTCCACCAGCCGCGCGGTTTCGGCCAGGATTTCGCCCTGCCGTTCGATGTCTGCCGTTTCGCGCAGCGGACGGGTAAACATAAATTCCCAATGCAGCGACAGGCTTTTGCCTTTGAGCGGGTTCACGTCCAACGTTTCGGGGTCGTCAATCAGCGCGATTCTGCCTTGCGGGGCGATGAGTTCCACGATTTGCGGCAGATGGCGGTCGGTATGGTTAGTGGAAAAAACAAACGATGGCGCGCCGATATTTAACGCGGCAACCTGTTCCGCCATGTTTTCATGATGGTTGATGACGAAATCCGCCCCCAATTCCTTCACCCACGCGCGGCTTTCGGGGCGGGAGGCGGTGGCGATGACTTGAATGTCAGTCAGCTTTTTCAGAAACTGGATGGCAAGCGAGCCGACCCCACCTGCGCCGCCGATTAAAAGCAGCACATTTGCGCCGCCTGCCACGGGTTTGTTGACGTCCAAGCGGTCGAACAGCGTTTCCCATGCGGTAATCGCCGTCAGTGGCAGCGCGGCAACTTGGGCAAAATCCAGCGAACGCGGCTTTTTGGCGGCAATGCGCGCGTCCACCGCTTGTAATTGTACGTTTGAACCTTGACGGTTGAGGGCGCCCGCGTAATACACTTCGTCGCCGACTTTGAAGTTCCGCACTTCGCTGCCGACTGCCTGAACGATGCCTGCCGCGTCGTAACCCAATACGCGGTATTCTCCTGCCGCAGACGTATGCGCCGCCCGGACTTTCACATCGACAGGATTGACCGAAACCGCCTGCACGGCAACCAAAATATCGTGCGGCCGCAGTTCGGGTTCGGGCAGATTGATGTCGAGCAAGGCCTCAGGGTTGGAAACGGGTAATGGGCGGGTAAAACCGATGGCTTTCATAATGTTTTCCTAATAGGTCGTCTGAAAGCGTGTATCATGCGCCCGAAACATATCATTAACAAGAACGCACATATTTTTCAGATAGTTACTTAAAGGATACCACCATGTCCCGCACACCGCACCCAAGCTATGACTGCACCGAAGGCTGCTCGGTGGAAGCCGCGCTTTCCGTCATCGGCGGCAAATGGAAAGGCACGATACTCTACCGCCTGCACACGGACGGCACGCTGCGCTTCAACCAAATCCGCCGCATCCTGCCCGATATGTCTCAGCGCACGCTGACCGCGCAACTGCGTGCATTGGAGGCTGCCGGCATCATTTTGCGTACCGTGTATCCCGAAGTCCCGCCGCGCGTGGAATACCGCCTGACCGACTACGGCAAAACGCTTGCCCCCGTACTGACGGCATTGAAAGAATGGGGCGACGGGTTCAAGCAAGAGCAGGCGCATCGCGAATAAAGAAACTTATAGTGGATTAACTTTAAACCAGTACGGCGTTGCCTCGCCTTAAGCTCAAAGAGAACGATTCTCTAAGGTGCTGAAGCACCCAAGTGAATGGTTCCGTACTATCTGGATTTTGGGGAATTTTGCAAAGGTCTCTATCTGTACTATCTGCGGCTTCGTCGCCTTGTCCTGATTTAAATTTAATCCACTATACATACGAAATATCGAGAAACCATGAACATCATCTTAAACGGCAAACCCGCCGAACTTCACGGCAAAACCGTTGCCGACCTCATCGCCCAAACCGCGCCGCAAAAGCCTTTTGCCGTCGCGGTAAATACCGGATTCGTCGCCAAAGGCGCATATGCGGAAACGGTTTTGAACGAAAACGACAAAGTCGATATCGTGCGACCGGTGGTCGGCGGCTAGGAGGTTTTGCCTTTTCAGACGACCCCTGCCCCCAAAACAACGTTATAGTGGATTAAATTTAAATCAGGACAAAAGGAACCCATCATGCTCACCCTATACGGAGAAACTTTTCCTTCGCGGCTGCTGCTCGGCACGGCTGCCTACCCGACGCCAGAAATCCTCAAACAATCCGTCCAAACCGCCCGCCCCGCGATGATTACCGTCTCGCTGCGTCGTGCGGGAAGCGGAGGCGAGGCGCACGGTCAGGGGTTTTGGTCGCTTTTGGAAGAAATCGGTATCCCGGTGCTGCCGAACACCGCCGGCTGCCAAAGCGTGCAGGAGGCGGTAACGACGGCGCAGATGGCGCGCGAAGTGTTTGAAACCGATTGGATCAAACTCGAGCTCATCGGCGACGACGACACGTTGCAGCCCGACGTCTTCCAGCTCGTCGAAGCGGCGGACATCCTGATTAAAGACGGCTTCAAAGTGCTGCCTTATTGCACTGAAGACCTGATTGCCTGCCGCCGCCTGCTTGACGCGGGCTGTCAGGCGTTAATGCCGTGGGCGGCACCGATCGGCACGGGTTTGGGCGCGGTTCACGCCTATGCGCTGAACGTCCTGCGCGAACGCCTGCCCGACACGCCGCTGATTATCGATGCGGGCTTGGGCCTGCCCTCGCAGGCGGCGCAAGTGATGGAATGGGGTTTTGACGGCGTATTGCTGAACACCGCTGTTTCCCGCAGCGGCGACCCCGTCAACATGGCGCGCGCCTTCGCACTTGCCGTCGAATCCGGACGGCTGGCATTTAAAGCCGAACCGGTCGAAGCGCGTACCAAAGCGCAAGCCAGTACGCCGACCGTAGGGCAGCCGTTTTGGCATTCGGCGGAGTATTGATGAATAACGTGTTGCGGGTATATGAAAAGGTCGTCTGAAATTTCAGACGACCTTGTTTGAGGCAAGGACGGCTTTGTGTCCTTGCTGCATTTCACGCGGTAAGTTTAGAAGTTCGGGTAAAAACAAATTTTAAAAATACGGACAGAGGTCGTCTAAAAAAAGAAATCAGGCAAACGTTTACTCAAAGAGCTTTCCCTGAGCCAACAAGGCTTTAACGGGTGCGAAATCGCGTCGGTGTTCAGGCAATACGCCGTATCGCTGCAAGGCTTCGAGGTGTTGCGCCGTGCCGTAGCCTTTGTGTTTGTCGAAACCGTATTGCGGATAACGTTCCGCCAACGCATACATCTCGGCATCGCGCGCGGTCTTCGCCAAAACGGAAGCCGCCGAAATTTCCATGATTTTGCTGTCGCCTTTGACCACCGCTTCGGCATCCACGCCAAGGTCCTTCGGCACTCTGTTGCCATCGATAAACACCTTATCGGGCTTGATCGCCAACCCGTGTATGGCACGGCTCATCGCCAACATCGTGGCATGAAGGATATTCAGCTCGAAAATTTCTTGCGGATCGGCTTGTGCGACACACCATGCCAGCGCCTGTTCTTTAATCAAGACCGCCAATGTATCGCGCTTTTTTTCGCTGAGTTTTTTAGAGTCGGTCAAACCGGGCAAATGGTAAGACGGCGGTAGGATAACGGCGGCGGCAAACACGCTGCCGACCAAAGGCCCCCGCCCTGCCTCGTCAACGCCGGCAATCAGAAAAGAATTTGTCATCGTTGTTTGAAAATAGAAAAATGGACATTATTTAAACTAAGGAGCAGCCGAAACGGAACACCTATCCCGCCAGCCGCCTAACCAATATATTTAACCCAATAATCGCCGCAGCCTGTTTAGGTTTGCGCCACGATATCCCCGTGCAGCGCCTCAAAATGATAGGCGGCATCGGAAAATTTTACCTTGTTTGAAATAAGTTGATTCGTTATAACTGGCTGCATAGTATAATCAAAACCTTTGCCATATACCGAAATAAAGATGAAACCGATTTTTTACCGACTGATTTTGGCTTTCGGGCTGGGAAGCGCCGCCCTCTCCGCACAAGCCGGCTATATCTGCAAAGTGGACGGCAACGCAGTATTTACCGAGAAAAAAATCGGCAATGATTGCACCGAATCCCATACGGACGGCACTGCAAACGTCAGCCCTGAAGAAGCCGGCAGGGCCGTACCCGAGCGTGTCGACCTGAAAGAAGCCCTCGGGGAAGCCGCTCCCGAGCCGGGCGACATCAAAGTCTTGCCACGCACGACGGGCGGCAGCGTAACCAACACGGCAGAAGCCGCCAATCCCCGTTTGGACATCAAATTGCGCAACGGCAAGCTTGGCGAAGCGACTTCCGTCGGCGACCTGAAAGCAGCCAAAGCCCGCGCCGCCGAGTTGAACCGCAAAGCCAAAATCCTGCCCGCACCCATCCTGCCGGCATCCAAACCCAAGCCGCAACTGACCCGCAAGCAAATCTTGGAAAACGAAGTCCGCAACGAACAAGTGGCTTTGGTCAGGGCGCAGGCGCAACTGAATGTCGCCAAGAAAAAAGGCGATCAGGCAAAAATCAGCCGTCTGACCCAAGCCGTCAACGACCGTCAGGCCAATATCCGCGCCATTGAAAGCGAAATGAAACGCTAAACGGACAACGGTTCGGAAAGTTTTTAATCCAAGCTTTCCGAACCATTTTCAATCGAAATCCATCATGCAGCCCATCCCCGACAACATCATCAAATTCCTACACGCCAACCATGTGATCAGCATTGCGGCAGCCGCAGACGGCGAAATTTGGAGCGCCTGCTGCTTTTATGTACCCGATGAAGCGCAAGCAAGGCTGATTGTGCTGACTTCGGCGCGCTCCAAACACGGTAGCCTGATGCTGAAAAATCCGAACATCGCCGGAACCATCGCAGGTCAGCCGGAAAATATCGCCAAAATCAACGGCATACAGCTGACTGCCAGTGCGCAACTGCTGACTGACGAAACAGAGAAAAAAGCAGCGCTCGCCCTCTATTACAAAGCCCATCCGCTTGCCCGCGCGATGAAAAGCGATGTTTGGTCGTTGCGCTTGGAAAACGTGAAATTTACGGACAACAAACTGGTTTTCGCCCAAAAAACCCTTTGGCAGCGCGAAGCCCAAAACGCCTGAATCATTAAACCCTTGACGATTGGTTTCAACGTTGATGGGTTAAACCAATACCCAAAGATAAAGGTTTTCAGACGACCCCTGCATACAAGGTCGTCTGAAAAGCAGTACCCAATCAAAAATCCTGAAACCGGCAAACGGATTTCAGGATTTTTGATATTCGGATCATCCGCACGCAAAAAAGCGGCAGCCATGCCCTACCGCCCTTTCCTATCCGAAATCTCAATATCTCGCCATCGTCCCATCCACCTGCAAAGCCCAAGCATCAATCCCGCCTTGCAGGTTAAACAGATTTTCAAAACCCGCGTCCGCCAGATACATCGCCGTATGCAGGCTGCGGATGCCGTGGTGGCAGTAAACGACAATCGGCAAATCGTCGTCGGGCAGCTCGTTTTGGCGCAGCGGAATCAGGTTCATCGGGATATGGATGGCGTCAGGCAGGGCGCAGACGGCTGTTTCCTCGTCGGTTCGCACGTCCAGCAGATGGAACGCGCGACCTTCTTCCTGCCATTGTTGCAGTTGCAGCGGAGTGAGTTGCGGGATCGTCATGATGTGGTGTGTGTGAAATGATGGAAACGATGAAAGGTCGTCTGAAAACGTTTTGCCATGTCCGGCTGGTTTTCAGACGACCTTTGATTTCAAAAAAGTTTAAAAATCGAAATCGCCGAAAGGACGGTTTTCTTTGTCGTCCAAATGCGCGACCAGCGTGTCGAACAAGACTTTTTCTTCAAATTCGCCGCCCTTGCGCGTAATCAGCAGCGCGCGCTGTACCGGCCGGCGGCCGACGATGACTGCCATGCGGCCGCCGTCTTTCAACTGTTCTTTCAATACGTCAGGCACGCGGTCCACCGCGCCGCCGACGTAAACCGCATCAAACGGCGCACCCGCGGAAGGCTCGGTCAGCCCGTTGTTTTGCACATAATCGATATTGTCCAAAGCCAAGCCGTCCAACACTGCTTTGGCACGGTTTTGCTGCTCAGCATCGAGGTCGTCTGAAACCACTTTACCCGCCAGTTTCGCCAAAAGCGCGGTCGCATAGCCCGAACCCGTACCGATTTCCAAAACCGTATCGGTTTGGGTCAGCTTCAAGCCCTGCGCCAACCGCGCTACGATTTTCGGCTCGAGCATCTTATGTCCGTTGGCAAGCGGCAGCTCCATGTCGGCATACGCCAAACCCTGCAAAGATTCGCTCACGAAACGCTCGCGCGGAATCTCCTCTAAAGCGTCCAAAACGTCAAAATCCAATACATCCCACGGACGGATTTGCTGTTCGACCATATTGAACCGCGCTTTTTCAAAATCCATTTTGTGCTCCGTTAAATAATTGTTTTAGCAATGGCAGACATTATAAAACCACACTCCCGCCACGCCAACTTCAGCGCGCGCCGCCCGCCTGTTTTTCAGTCTCAAGCCGCCTGACGCGAAGCCTTAAACCGTTTCGCCAAAATCTTCGCCAGTTCGCCCAAATACAAAGCATCCGTTTCATCAAACTGCGCCAAATGCTCGCTGTCCACGTCCAACACGCCGATACAGCGGTCGTCTGAAAACAGCGGAACCACAATTTCCGAACGCGACAAAGACGAGCAGGCAATATGGTCGGGATGCGCGTTCACATCCTCGATGACCATCGTCTCGCCCTTCGCCCAAGCCTGACCGCACACCCCGAGCCCGAACGGAATCCGCGTACACGCCAAAGGCCCCTGAAACGGCGCCAAAACCAATTCGTCCGTACGCGTATCGACCAAATAAAAACCCACCCAAAACCAGCCGAACGCCTCCTTCAAAACCGCCGCCGTGTTCGCCAAATTCGCCACCCAATCCGTCTCGTCCGCCACCACAGACTCAATCTGCGGCAATACCTCCCGATAAAGCGCGGCCTTGTCCGAAGCCGAAAAATGAAGCGTGTGCATAGCCATGTCCTATATATGTGTATATCAAGCAGTTATTATAAAACAGGTCGTCTGAAACAGCATTTCAGACGACCCCGGGCATCCCGTTTCAAGTTGCTAACCCGTCGCATATCCACTAAACTTCACGTTACATCACGCTACACGCAGCGTACAGCCAAAGAAACACAACACGGAGCAAAAAAGATGTATCACCAAATCGGAATGTGGGATCAAAAATGGGTCATCGGCAACTGGAAAATGAACGGCCGACTCCAAAACAACAACGCACTCATGCACCGCTTCCGCATCATGCCCACCGCCGAACGCGTCCTCATCGGCCTCGCCGCACCGACCGTTTACCTGTTGCAACTGCACAACGCCATGCAGATTGTCCTCAACAACCGCATCCTCACCTGCGCTCAAGACGTCAGCCGCTTCCCCAACAACGGCGCCTACACAGGCGAAGTTTCCGCAGAAATGCTCGCCGATATCGGCACAGACATCGTCCTCATAGGACACTCCGAACGAAGCCTCTATTTCGGCGAGAAAAACGAAATCCAACGCCGCAAAATGGAAAACGTCCTCAACGTAGGCCTCATTCCCCTATTGTGCGTCGGCGAAAGCCTCGAAGAGCGCGAAGCCGGCAAAGAACACGAAGTCATCGCCCACCAACTCTCCGTATTGCATGGACTGAACACCAAAAACATCGCCGTCGCCTACGAGCCGGTATGGGCAATCGGCACCGGCAAAGTCGCCACCGTAGAACAAATTGCCGACATGCACGCATTCATCTACAAAGAAATCTTGTCTTTGTGCGGAAGCGATGTTAAAATCCGCGTTCTTTACGGCGGAAGTGTGAAAGCAGACAATGCAGCCGACATCTTCGCAGTACCTCATGTAGACGGCGCATTGGTTGGCGGCGCGTCATTATCATATGACTCATTTACCGCCATCATCAACGCAGCACAAGCCTCGTAGAAAACATATGGAAGCCTTTAAAACCCTTATCTGGATTATTAATATTATTTCCGCTTTGTCAGTGGTTGTGTTAGTATTGCTGCAACACGGCAAAGGCGCAGACGCAGGCGCGACCTTCGGGTCAGGTAGCGGCAGCGCGCAGGGCGTATTCGGTTCCGCAGGCAACGCAAACTTCCTGAGCCGCGCAACCGCCATCGCAGCGACTTTCTTCTTCGCAACCTGCATGGCAATGGTTTATATCCATACCCATACAAACAAACACGGTTTGGACTTCAGCAACGTACAACAAACCAAGCAGGCACCTAAGCCCGCCGCTCCCGCTGAAAACCAACCTGCACCTGCTGCACCCGCTCCTCAGCAGCAGAAATAACAGTTTTTTCAAATGCCGACATGGTGAAATTGGTAGACACGCTATCTTGAGGGGGTAGTGGCCGTAGGCTGTGCGAGTTCAAATCTCGCTGTCGGCACCAACAAGCAAAAACGCTTAGAAATTCTAGGCGTTTTTTTTCGTTTAATCCTGTCTAATGCCATTAACCAAGCCTAATAAATACAAGGCTTTCAGACTGATTGCTATCCTATTGTCTTCTTCCTGATT
>NZ_KV794959.1:33055-33401 GCF_001808875.1 Neisseria sp. HMSC064E01 | reverse complement strand
GCTTCGCTGGGGTCTTGCCCCGATACAAGCAAGCGGCGGGCGTTTTCGGCAGCGGCGCGGGCTTCTACCAGTGATACGGTTGGATATTTGCCGATTGAAAGCGTTTTCCGTTTGCCGTTATACGAAAAATCAAACCGCCATAACTTCCCACCGCTCGTATTGATATACAGATACAAGCCCTTGCCGTCATTCAGCTTAAATGGCTTTTCGGCGGGTTTGGCGTTTTTGATTTGGCGGTCGTTCAGCTTCATTTTTACGGTATTTTTTCGAGGTATTTTTCAGATACCGCAAAAGATACCGTAAATTTTAGGTTACTTCAATTAAGCTGAATTAGACGGAATTATAC
>NZ_KV794959.1:32666-32955 GCF_001808875.1 Neisseria sp. HMSC064E01 | reverse complement strand
GTATAATTCCGTCTAATTCAGCTTAATTGAAGCAACCAATATTAGGGGGTATGATTCGGGGTATCTGAAAATACCCCCTAAAACATACCCCCACCATGCCACTGAATGACCGACAAATCAAAAACGCCAAGCCCGCCGAAACAGGGAAAAAGACCAAGCTGTTTGACGGTGGCGGCTTGTATCTTGAAGTTACCCCAGCAGGCGGGAAAGTTTTCCGCCTGAAATACCGTATAGATGGCAAAGAGAAAACATTTACTATCGGCAAATATCCAACCGTATCACTGGTAGA
>NZ_KV794959.1:32359-32566 GCF_001808875.1 Neisseria sp. HMSC064E01 | reverse complement strand
AATATCCAACCGTATCACTGGTAGAAGCCCGCCAAGCCGCTGAAAACGCCCGCCGTTTGCTTGTATCGGGGCAAGACCCCAGCGAAGCCAAGCAACAGGAAAAACGCGAACGGCAAGCCGCCGCCCTAAATACCTTTGAATCAATCGCCCGCCGATGGCATACCGACAATCTACACCGCTGGAAAGAAAACCACGCCGCCCGCGTCA
>NZ_KV794959.1:26222-32259 GCF_001808875.1 Neisseria sp. HMSC064E01 | reverse complement strand
AATCAGGAAGAAGACAATAGGATAGCAATCAGCCTGAAAGCCCTGTATTTACTGAGATTGGTTGATGGTATTAGACAGGATTAAACGAAAAAAAACGCCTGAAATTTTCAAGCGTTTTTGTATGTTGGTGCGGACGGAGAGACTCGAACTCTCACACCTCTCGGCGCCAGAACCTAAATCTGGTGCGTCTACCAATTTCGCCACGTCCGCGTGATTAAACTCGGAATTATACACAAAGTATCCCGCTCTGCAAACAATCTTTGGCTTGAAATTGCTTTATTCCGACCGATATAATGGCAGGTCGGTTATCTGCCGGAACACACTAATATTAAAGAGGAACATCATGCCTGTTTTACTGATTCAGGATTTTTTACAAACACAGGGTTTGAAGCTGTCTTCAGACGACCTCCGTGTTGCTTATCTGACCGCGAAGACGGTAATGGATATGGGCAATGCTTCGATTGACCGCTCGGTTTTATGGCGTGAAGAAGACGGTTGGAAGCTGGCAGACCATATTGAAGAAACGCCGGAAAACGAAGTTTTGCTCAAACAGGTTTTCATGGCTCTAGATTCAGTATTCAGTCGCGCAAAAGCTGTCAAAAGTGCGGCGGTTTACATCCACATTCCGGGTGAACCGCATGCAAGGCTGGTTCGTATCTCGGCGCAAGGCGAGCCTTTGGAGAACCTGTTGGCGGTGCATGAAGAAAACGGTACGGTTTACCTTGTCTGCCGTACGGCGCAAAGCGGCTGGATGAATATTGCCAACGATATTGCCTATTGGCTTTCGCTGGATGAAATCCAAGGCGACAGGAATAAAGGCAGTGGAAGCCAGTTGTCCATCCCCGTGGCGACGCAAAACGGTACGGTTTTGGGCGTGGTCCATGTTGAATTTGCCGATAAAGATCAAGCCGATGAGGCAGCCCAAACGGATTGGTCGGCGCTGGCTTTGGCACTTGCCGAGCCGCTGAAAGCATTGGCAGGCATCGAAGACAAGGAAGAAGAACATGAATAATACCTTGAAATTCATCGCCTCCTGCCGCCTGCCGACCGAATGGGGTGACTTCACTATGCACGGCTTTGAAGAACAGAGCGGACAAGAACATATCGCTTTGACGATGGGTGATTTTTCAGACGACCTCCCTGTCCTGACCCGAATCCACTCCGAATGTTTGACCGGAGATGCCCTGTTTTCCAAAAAATGCGACTGCGGTCCTCAGCTTGAAGCAGCGATGAAGGCGGTTCAACAAGAAGGGCGCGGTGTCATCGTTTATTTGCGTCAAGAAGGGCGCGGCATCGGCTTAATCAACAAAATCCGTGCCTATAAGCTTCAAGACGAGGGGATGGATACGGTCGAAGCCAACCTCGCGCTCGGACTGCCCGTTGACGCACGCGATTTTACGCTTGCCAAGCAAATTTACGACCATCTGAATATCCGCGCCGTCAAGCTGCTGACCAACAATCCCGAAAAAATTCAGACGTTGAAAGATGCAGGCATCAATGTCGTCGAACGTATCCCGCTCCATGTTGGCGAGAATGTTGAAAACGAACGTTATCTGCACACCAAAGCCGACAAACTGGGGCATATGATTTTTGATTGAGGTAATACTAAACTTATTTATTATTTATATTCAAATAAATATATTTATCTTAAAACAAACGGCTTGCCCTAATAGAGTTTTTTTGGTTTAATCCGAAGTTCTCGGGTGATTAGCTCAGTTGGTAGAGCGTCTGCCTTACAAGCAGAATGTCGGCGGTTCGACTCCGTCATCACCCACCAAGTTTCCTTTCATTGTTGCAAAACAATGATGCGCGGTGGTAGCTCAGTTGGTTAGAGTACCGGCCTGTCACGCCGGGGGTCGCGGGTTCGAGCCCCGTCCGCCGCGCCAAATTTAAAAAAGCACCGATTTATCGGTGCTTTTATTTTTTGGTCGCAGCATTTTATATATTGGATACTCGATTTAAAAAGGTCGTCTGAAAACAGCTTAAGCGTTTGAATAGAATACGCTAGGTTTGTTTTCAGACGACCTTATATCTCAAAAAACCTTATTTATGACCATATTCAGCAATATATTGGGCAATTGCAGCTTCAGGGTTAGCGGCATTAATAACTTGAGGTACTTCTACATAACCGCGTTTAACCAGATTTTTTTCACGCAGAGTATTACCTTGCATGCCAAGTACAATACCAACGCCGAGACTAAGAAGGTTGATGATGGCACCAAACATCTCATTCTGACCAGCTAATACAGCTAACACAGCAAAAGTGACAAAAATTCCAATGCCCAAACCCCACATTTTTTTCACACAAGCCCAAATAGCCCCAAAGAGAAATGCAGGCCAAGACCAGCCTTGTTTGACTGCCTCGTACTGGTTCATAGGATTTTTAAAAATCTTGTAAAGCTTCATAAAACACCTTTCTTTTATACCTTAAAAAGTTAACGCCATTATTCTATCAAAATATATTAAAAAGTTGAATCATTATAAGATAAACGGTCGTCTGAAAACTCGATTCGGTTTTCAGACGACCTTTCATTCACTTATACCATCCCAACCTTATCACTCAGCCCAGTTTTTCTTCTTGCTGGTTTTCCCTATGCCCGGATTGAAGCTGTTGGTCGGGTCGAGTTTGCGGTAGAACTGTTTGAGCGCGGGTTTCGCTTCATATAAATGGCCGACGTTGTGTTCGGCAGGATACTGCGCGCCGCGTTGGTCTAAGAGATGAAGCATTTCGTGTTCCAATGCCATGCAGTCGTTGCCTTTTTTGATGATGTAATCCTGATGGAAAACGTGGCACATGAAATGTCCGTAGTAGAGTTTGTGGATGATTTTATTG
Source organism: Neisseria sp. HMSC064E01 (assembly GCF_001808875.1). Taxonomy (NCBI): domain Bacteria; kingdom Pseudomonadati; phylum Pseudomonadota; class Betaproteobacteria; order Neisseriales; family Neisseriaceae; genus Neisseria; species Neisseria sp. HMSC064E01. The sequence goes on along the minus strand of NZ_KV794959.1, from coordinate 29,426 downwards.
TCGATTTCCTGCGGCAGTTTTTCAAACCAGTCGCGGTCGTCGCGGCGCAGGGCGATGTCCAGCGCGACCAAGTCTTCCACTTCGTCATCATGCACGGCGCGATAGCGGATGGCGGCGGAAGCGACGGCAAAACGGTGCAGCATGGCGGCTTGGGTTTCTTCGGCGTTGCATTCGAAAAACGCGCCGCCGTGGTGCGCAAAATACTCTTTCAGGAACGCGCGCGCTTCATCTACGCCTTTTCCGCCCATTTTCAGAATTAAATGGTGTTCGTATTTTTCGCGGTAATCGCGCATAGATTTGGGCAGGTGGTCGGGCAGGTATTTGCTGACGAACTGCATGACCTTGTCGGAAAAATGTTTGGGCAGGAAGCTGACTTTTTTGCCGAATCGGTCAACTTTGGCTTTGAAATCAAATAATTTCGGCAGTTGGTGCGTACCAAATTTTTTGATGACGTAGAACGTGTCTTTGCCATAAACGTCGGCAATATCGAAAGCGTCGCGATGGATGTATTCGCCGGAAACGGGCAGGCTTTCAAATTCGCCCAAGGCGGCGCGGCGGATGTCGGTCAGTTCGTTGATGTCGTTGGTGCCGATGTAAAACACGGCAGTTTGCTTCTCTTGCGGGAAGGTATCCAAGCGGACGGCGAAAACCATCAGTTTGCCCGCGCAACCGGACGCTTCGTAATGGCGCGCCGGGTCGGCATTAAAACGAGCGGCGGTCGGCTCGTCCACTTGGCGGACGTGGTCGCAATAGGCGTGGTCGTGTCCTTTGCCTGCGTTTTGCGTGATGTCTTTTCTCTGATAATGATGACCTTGAAGATTGGTCAGGATTTCTTCGGGCGTGTCGCCCAAATCTATGCCTAAATGGTTGACCAGCTCCAGTTTGCCCTCTTCGTTGATTTGGGCAAACAGCGCCATTTCTGTGTAGGCCGGGCCGCGCTGCACCAATGCGCCGCCGGAATTGTTGCACACGCCGCCCAAGACGGACGCGCCGATACATGAAGAGCCGATGACCGAATGCGGTTCGCGCCCCAAAGGTTTCAGCAGCAATTCGAGCTGGTTCAGGGTAGAGCCGGGCAGGCAGACGACTTGTTCGTTGTTGTTGATGGTTTGGATGATGTTCATCCGCATGGTGTTCACAATCACGATGTCGCGGTCGTAATCGTTGCCGTCGGGGGTCGAGCCGCCTGTCAAACCGGTATTCGCCGCCTGCGTAATCACAATCACGTCCGCTTCAACACATGCCTGCAAAATTTTCCACATTTCCAGAATGGTTCCGGGGCGCACCACTGCCAACGCCCTGCCCTCGCCGAAACGGTAGCCTTGACGGTATTGTTCGGTTTTCGCGGGGTCGGTGATGATGTATTTTTCGCCGACGGTTTGGGTCAGGCTGCTGATTAATTGCGAGGCGGTCATAATACGCTCCTTGGGGCTGGTTTTATTGGATTAAAATAGTGATTGTAGTAACGCGACACGGCAAAGTAAAGGTCGTCTGAGTGCGGTTCGGCAAGGAATACTGCAAACCATCCACACCATCCGTCCGCACGCCCTACCCTTTAATTGACCATCTTCCCCGCTATACACAATTTCTTTGCCGAACGATGTGAACAGCCTGTGAATAAGTTCTATTACCTTTTGATAATCAAACAAAAAAATATAGTGCTTAAAAAATGGGCAGTTTGTCGGTTTAGTCACATACAGTGTTTGCCTTTGTGTGTGCAGTCTGTGGAAAAGTCAGCTAACTTATTCTATTCTCAACCAAAATATTCAATGATTAAAAATTAGGCAATACGGCGTATAATCCGATTGATCAAACACACCCACTCAAAAATCCCGATTTTCAAAAAAGGAAAAGGAATGCACACCCTTTCGGAACAAGTCCGCTTAAATGAGGCGCGCAAAAAGTTGGCAAGAAGCAAGCGTTGGGCTACGGGCCTGCTGCTTGCGGCGTGCGTGCTGTTTGCAGCCTCCGCCATTTATGTGCGCCAATATCCTTGGTTGGGATTTGTCAAAGCGTTTGCCGAAGCGGCGATGGTGGGTGCGCTGGCGGACTGGTTTGCCGTAACCGCGCTTTTCAGACGACCCCTCGGGCTGCCGATTCCCCATACCGCGATTTTGCCGCGTAATCAGGCGCGTATCGGCGATGAATTGGGGCGGTTTATCGAACATAATTTTTTGCAGGGCAAACCCATCGCCATGCGTATTTACCAAGCGCAGCCCAGCGATAAATTATTGAAATGGCTGGACGGCGAAGACGTGAAATCGCATTGGCTGCCGTGGCTTTCCAAGCAGATTCCGACCCTGCTTGCCATCGCCAAACCGGAACAGACGGCGCGTTTTACGGCAATGCTGCTGGAAGAGCGTTACAGCGGCGGACAAATCGGCAACACGCTTGCCGACGGTTTGCGGCTGTTGAAAGCGCAAGGGATGCACGAAAAAGCGTTTGAAAGCCTGCTCCGTCAGATTCGGCGTTGGCTGAAAACACCGGAAACCCGCGAAATGTTGGAGCAGAACCTGCGCGAGTGGGCGGCGAAAATCGAAGGCGGCAATCCCGGTACTTGGGACAGGCTTAAAGCAGCGGTGAAATCGACCTTGGTGGAGAAAGTCGATGATTGGGCGGCAGAAAAAGCGTTGGCATGGATAGACGGCTATTTGGCGACCGCGGACAAGCAGGACAACGCGCTGCGCCGTCAATTCTTGGTGCAATACGACGAACTGACCGAACGCCTGAGCACCTCGCGCCTGTGGCACCGCCGCCTGGACAAATTCAAAACTGAGCTTGCGCAATCGCCCGCCCTGCAACGTCAAATCATGACCTTATGGCGCGGCATTTTGGACTGGGCGCGGGAGGATGTGGAAAAACAAGACTCTTTGTGCCAAGCGCAACTGGAAAAGCTGCTGAATCATATGCGTTCGCAAGCTCAGGCATACCCGCAATTTATGCGGCGGGCGGATGTACGGATTTCGCTTTTGGTTAGGGATTTTGTGATGCGTTATAAAGATAAAGCCGCTTTGTTCGTCGCGGACAAGGTCAAAGGCTGGGACAGCCGCCTGATGGTGGAAAAACTGGAATTGAGCGTAGGCAAGGATTTGCAATATATCCGCATCAACGGCACGCTCGTCGGCGGACTGGTCGGACTGGTGATTTATACGGTATCACTGTGGCTGGCGGGATAGTATAGTGGATTAACTTTAAACCAGTACG